>JAEUJR010000979.1 GCA_016793585.1 Archangium sp. | reverse complement strand
TACCCGTCGGCGTTCTTCTTGAGGGCCGCGACCTCGGTGTCGACCTTCTGGAGTGCCGCGAGCGCCAGCAGTTTTTCCCGCAAAAGACTTCCTCCGTGACCGACGCGCGAGCGCGCCGTGACGCGGCCTCTACCTGAAGGGAATGGGCCTTTCCACCTCCGTCTTCAGGCGGGCTTCTTCTTCTCGTGCCCCTCGCCTTCCTTCGTCGCGCGACGAAGGTTGAGCAGTTCGACTGAGAGCGAGAAGGCCATCGCGAAATAGACGTAGCCCTTGGGCACGTGCGTGCCGAGCCCATCGGCGACGAGCATGGTGCCGATCATCAGCAGGAACGAGAGCGCGAGCACCTTCACCGAGGGGTGACGCTCGACGAAGCCGCCGACGGCGTTGGCGAACATCATCATCGTGAGCACGGCGATCACCATCGCGGTGATCATCACCCACAGCGCCTGGGCCATGCCGACGGCGGTGATGATGGAGTCGAGCGAGAAGATCAGATCGATCGCGAGGATCTGGAGGATCACCGAGGTGATTCCCTTGCGCCTGGCGGCCTGCGCCTTCGGGTCGGCTTCGCCCTTCTTCACGAGCTCGGCCTCGTCGCTGAGCTCTTCGGCCGCGGCCGCGTCTTCTTCTTCTTTGCCTTCGACCTTCGCGTACAGCTCGCGCGTCGCCTTGAAGATGAGGAAGAGCCCGCCCGCGAGGAGGATGAGATCTCGCCCGGTGAACTCGTTCTGCAGAATGGTGAACAGGGGCGTGGTGAGGCCCATCAGCCAGTTCAACGTCGAGAGCAGGCCGACGCGCAGCACCAGCGCCGCGAGCACGCCGATGCGCACGATGCGCTGACGCTGCGAGGGCGGCAGCTTGGCGGCGACGATCGAGATGAAGACGATGTTGTCGATGCCGAGCACGACCTCCATCGCGGTGAGGGAGATGACGGCAGCGAGTGCTTCGGTCGAGAACGGAGACATGGGGCGGAGCGGTACATGGCGACCCGCGCGCCGCAGGTCAATCGCTTCAGCCGCCTTCGACCAGCGACTGCAGTTGTTGCCAGCGCGCGTAGAGGCGATCGACCTCTTTGCTGGCGACCTCGAGCTCGGCCGACAGCGACGTCAGCTCCTTCGCGTTCGAGACCACCTCGGGTGAGGCGAGGCGCTGCTCGAGCTGGTGCTTCTTCGTCTCGGCGACGTCGATGGCGGCCTCCATGCCGTCGAGCTCGCGCTGGTCCTTGTAGCTGAGGCGGCCGCCCTTCTTCGGCGCTGGCGCGGTGGGCTCCTGCGGCTTCGGCGCGGCCTTCGGCTTCGGGTCGGCGCTCGGGGTGGGCGGTGGGCGAAGCTTCACGTACATCGACCAGTTGCCTTCGTAGCGAACGACACGCCCGTCGCCTTCGAACGCGAGAATCGAGCTCGCCGCCTTGTCGAGGAAGTAGCGGTCGTGCGTGACGAGCAGCACCACGCCTTCGAACTGACGCAGCAGCCGCTCGAGCACGTTGAGCGTCTGCAGATCGAGATCGTTCGTCGGCTCGTCGAGCACGAGTACGTTCGCACCCTCGAGGAACACGCGCGCGAGCAGCAGTCGGTTTCGTTCACCGCCCGACAGCGCCTTCACCTTCTGCTTCTGCGCGGGCACGGGGAAGCCGAGATCGTCGAGGTAGTCCGACAGGCGAACCTTCTGGTTGCCGAGCAGCACCCAGTCGTCGCTCCACACGGCCTCGGCGACCGTCATCTCGTCGTCGAGCTGGGCGCGCTGTTGATCGTAGTAGGCGACCTTCGTGCGCGGACCGATGGCGAGCGTGCCGCCGTCGGAGGGCAGCTCACCGAGCAGGGTGCGCAGGAAGGTCGTCTTGCCGACGCCGTTCTGGCCGACGAGGCCGATGCGCTCGCCGGGCTGCACGATGAGATCGACGTCCTTGAAGATGGTGCGATCGCCGAAGCGCTTGGTGAGCTTCTTCGCTTCGATGACGGTCTGCGACAGGCGCGGGGCCTGGGCCACCTGCAGCTCGGGCACCTTCGGCCGAACGAAGCCGCGCTCCGAGAGCAGCTTGCGGGCGCGCTCGATGCGGGCCTTCGACTTCGTGCGGCGCGCCTCGACGCCCTTGCGCAGCCACGCGACCTCCTGCGCGATCCACCGCTGGCGTTTGTGCTCGGCGACCGTCGCGTCCTGCAGGGCGACCATCTTCTGCTCGAGGTACGTCTCGTAGTTGCCGGGGTAGCTGATGAGGCCCGAGTCGGCGGTGCCCGGCGCGTTCACCTCGACGATGCGATCGACGAGCCCGTCGAGGAAGTAGCGGTCGTGCGTGACGAGCAGCAGCGCGCCCGAGAACGAGTCGAGCTCTTCTTCGAGCCACGACACCGTGTCGGCGTCGAGGTGGTTGGTGGGCTCGTCGAGCATCAGCAGATCGGGCTGCGAGAGCAGGGCGCGCGCGATGGCGACGCGTTTTCGCTGGCCGCCCGAGAGCTCCGAGACCGGGCGATCCCACTCCTTCACGCCGAGGCGATCGAGCAGCTTCTTGGCGTGAAACGAGGTGTCCCAGCCGCCGTGGCGATCGATGGACTCCGAGAGCTGCGACAGGCGGGCGAGGGTGACGTCGTCACCCGGCGTCTTCGCGAGCTGCGCCGACAACGCGCGGTGTTCATCGAGCGCGGCCTTGAGCGGCGCCTGCGCCACCTCGAGCTCGCTCGCGACGGTGGCACCCTCGGGAAACGTGGGCTCCTGCGGCAACCACTCGACGCGCGCCCCGCGCTGAATCTGCAGCGTCGCGGAGTCGGCCTTGAGCGCTCCGGTGAGCACCTTCATCAGCGTCGACTTGCCCGAGCCGTTGAGGCCCACGAGGCCGACGCGCTCGCCTTCTTCGATCACGAACTCGACCTTGTCGAAGAGGGTGCGGCTCCCGAAGGTGACGGTGACATCGGCAGCGCGCAGCAGGGTCATGGCGCGACTGCGCATAGCACGCGCGATCGCTCCTCCAAGGGCCTCAGAATTCCGTGAGCAGGCGAGCAGCGAGCGCTCCAACCCCGCGCGGCGAGATGACTGTGCTTCGGCACGAGGTGTGCTCCGCGCCGGTTCATGCGTCCTGCGCTCCTCGCCTCTGCCATCTTGATCTCGGCCTGCTTTGCTCCCGTCGACGAAGGGCGTGACGGCGGCGGAGGTGGCGGTGGCACCGGCGTCGGGGGCGGCTCGGCCGGTGGTGCCACCGCGGGTGGCAGCACGGCAGGCGGCGTGGTGGGTGGTGGCACAGGTGTTGGCGGCGGAGCAGGCGGCGGCGCGGTCGGCGGTGGGCGAGCAGGTGGTGCGGCGGGCGGCGGCACGGCCAGCTGTCGAACTGACGCGCAGTGCGGGGCCGGTGAGCTCTGCTACGACTGCGGCAGCTTCAGCGCGTGCGCCGAGGGCTGCTCTGCGACGAAGCCGTGCCCGCGTGGCGCGCAGTGTGTGGGGCTCACCCAGGTCTGTCTGACGTGCCCCTGCCCGCAGTCGCACTGTGAAGCACCCGCGTGTGTCGATCTCGACGGTGACGGCTACCTGCCGCAGCAGTGTCAGGGCATTCCCGGCGGCGATTGTGCGCCGTTCGACGCGACGATCTTCCCGGGCGCGCCAGAGAACTGCAGCAACGGGCGCGACGACAACTGCAACGGCCTCATCGACGCGCAGGACCCCGCGTGCGGTCGTCTGTGTGGCCCTGCGCCGGCGTGTTCGACTGCCCTCGACTGCAACCTCGGCACGACCTTCTGCGGCACGGGCAACTGCTGCAACAGCTGCCCGCTCCTGTCGCCGCCGCTCTGCATGCAGGGCACGTGCATCAGCCCTCCTGCGCCAAACCCCGAGACGGGGTGCATGCTCGACATTCGCTGCGTTCCGTGTGGCGTGTGCCCGGCGGTCGTGGCGCCCGTCTGTGCGCAGCTGAACCGTGGAGACGCCCGCACGTTCCAGAACCGGTGCCAGGCGACGACGGCTGGCGCGACGGTGATTCACGACGGCGCGTGCGTGCGGGGCGAAGGGCTGTCGTGCACGTCGACCGGGCCCGGTTGTGCAGCTGGCACGTACTGCCGCGACGCGTGCCCCGAGTGCGACGGAAACCTCTTCCGCTGCACCAAGATCGGCGCCTGCGTGAACGACCTCGACTGCCCGGCGGGTGGCACGGAGTTGCCGCCGCTCCCGTGCCCCAACGGAATGCCGGCCCCGATGCGCTGTGTGAACAACGCCTGCGTGCGCAGTTGCGGCCCGTGATCAGGCCGGCGTGACGAAGGCCCGCACGCCGGTCAGGTCGAGCCGCTTCGCCTGCGCGTTGAACGCTTGCTGCACCTTGGCGGTGTCGGTGGTCACCAGCCCGATGCGCGAGGTGAACTGCTCAGCGTCGAGCGCGGGCTCCTCTCCGCGAACGCGCAGCACGGGGCCGAGCTCACGGTCGAGGGCCGAGAAGATCGACAGACATCGCTGAAGCCACGCGCCCCGTTGCCCGAGCGGACCTCGAACCGTCAGCCAGGCGTTCGGTGCCCGCGGCGCTCCACGAAAGGCCTCGAAGAGCGCGGCCCTGGTCGAAGGAATGAGCGCGCGGGTGATCGGTCGCCACGGCTTCGCGGGGCTGAGCAGGGTGAAGCCCGACGCCTCGAACCGCGGCGCGTGGTGGAGCCCGATGAGTGCGTCTTCGGGGAGTGACTTGAGCCACTCGAGCCACGCCGGGAAGCCGCGCGCGTTCACCGTGCAGAGCCCGGCGTCGTGGAGCAACGGCGACGCGAGCAGCACCGCCCAGCCGATGCCACCGAAGTAGCCGAACGCGTTGCCCTCGAGGGCGTGCTGACGGCTCCACGCACGCACTTCGGGAATGAGGGTGTCGAAGACCGCGGCGCGGCCGTGCCGTTCGAGCGCCGCGCGCAGCGCCCTGGCGTCCTCCACGCCCAGCGCGAAGCGACGTGACTCCTCGTCGTCTGCGCCCCGCTCGATGGCGATGACGTCGAAGCGCGCTCCACGAAGCACCCGCCGCGAGATGCGCCGGCCCTCGGGCAGCCGCTCCTCGAGCGAATCGAGGAAGGTCGAGCTGCTGCCGTCGATGGTCACCAGCAGATCGAGATCGCGCCCCGCGAGCTGCGGCGCCCAGGCTCGTGAGCCGAACGTTTCGACGGTGGCCTCGAGCTGCAGGGTCTCGAGCGTCTCGTTCACGACCGCGCGCAGCTCGGGCTCGGGCTCCTCGGGCCGCGCAGGCGCCAGACGCTCACGCCGAACGGAGCCGTGCACGAACTCCACCTCGGCGTGAACGTGAAATACGTCGGCTGGCCGCTCGAGCACGACGATGGCGTTCGCCGCCCACTCGAGCTGGAGCGCGCGCAGCTCGTGCTTGAGCGAGGTGAGCGTCTTCGTGTCGCCCGAGTCGAGCCGCGCGATCGTCAGATGCGGCGTGAACGTCGCGCCCTCGCCACGGTTCTGCTCGGTGCAGAAGGGGAACGCGGCGACGAGCCGTGACTGAAGCGCCGTGATGTCTTCGGGGCGTGATGGCGCGAGCGCGACCGTGGTGCTCGCTTCGTGCTCGAAGGTGACGAGGCGATCGAACCGAACGCTGAAGGGCTTCGACGCCCTGGCGAGTTCGGTCAGGCGGGGCAGGGCCAGTGGCAGCTCTGCGGGTTCGACGAAGCCGTAGAGGAGCGACACGTGCGGAGGCCAGCGATCGAAGCGGGGGTCGTGACGCGCTCGCAGTCGCTGCAGCGCTCCCCAGTGCTCGACCGGCGGCAGGAGCACCACCGCAGCGCGATGCGAGGTGCGTTCGCTCGTGCGCGGGCGAAGCACGGCTCGCAGGCCGAAGTGATCTGACGTGTGCGCCGAGCCGGTGCCGAGCAGCTCGGCGGTCTGTGCGTCGAGGCGTTCACCGAAACAGACGATGCGGTCGAGGCGGCTCGAGCGGCCACGCTTGGTCAACGCTCCGGCGATCGGGTTCTTCTCGACGTCGTACGTCAGGCCAGGCACGTCACGAAACAGGGCCGGCCACACGTCGAGGCCGTGCAGCCGCGTCAGGAGCGGGTTCAGCTCGTCTTCTTGCGCGTTGAAGTCTCCGGCGACGATCAGCGGCGCCGAGCTCGTCAGCGTGGCGGTCAGCCGGCTCAGGTCACGTTCGCGCTCGGCGCGGCGACTCGCGTCACGATCGCTGGGCAGGTGCAGGCCAGCGAAGACGAGATCGTCGAACCAGCACACCAACGCCTCACGGCCGGGCGCGAACTCGAGGCTCGCCGTTCTCGTCGGCGTCGCCCTCGACAGCAGCACCACGTCGGAATGCTCGCTGGAGACGATCGTGAAGTGCTCCCGAAGCGAGGGGTGCGCCGAGAGCTGGGCGAAGAAGTGGTTGGTCGACTCGGTGAAGACCACGAGGTCGGGCTTCGCCGCGAGCGTCTCATCGATGAGCCGGGCCCAGCGCGCAGGGTGGTCGAGCAGCTCGGAGTCCCACGCGTCGCTCAACACGTTCCAGGTGACGATGGTGGGCGCGGCCTGGAGCGGCGCGGGCGCGTGTGCTCGGAGGACGATGGTCTCGCGCTCCTCGAGCAGCTCGACTGACACCTCGACGGTGCGATCGCCGAGCATTCCCTGGAGCGCCTCGTCACGGCGATCGACGCGCTCGGCGCGATCCCACAGCACGGCTCCGCGGTACCGGAAGCCGACGATGCGGTGCCACGGAATCGGGCCGTTCGGCAGGTAGTCACGAAAGGCGATCACCTTCGTCCCGGCAGGGCGATCGGCGAGCACGATCTCGCACGCGTCGGCGTCGAAGCGCGGGTCCCACCGGAGCTGGTGGTACACGCTCTGCCCGTCAGGAAACGGGCGTCTGTCGGTGTCCCTGCCCATGACGCGCTCGAGGACGGTAGCAGGAGCCGTTTCCTGAACCCGCACAGAGCGACCATGCTGAGGGCCTCGCCATGCGCGCGCCGGTCGACATCGTGAAGTTCCCGCGAACGCCCCACCTCGAGGGCTCGGAGCTGCAGCCCGGCGATGACGACGTGCCGCGCATGCACCGGCGCGCGCTCGAGGGCGACGTCGTCGTCACCGAGAAGCTCGACGGCATCAACATCGGCCTGCGCTTCGACGACCACGGCAAGGCGTGGCTCTTCAGCCGCTCGCACTTCATCGGCGCCGAGCCCTGGTTCGATCGGCTCAAGGCGCAGATCGCAGCGAACGCGGTGGGGCTCTTCGAACGGCTCGGCACGCGCTTCGTCGTGTACGGCGAGTGGCTCTTCGCGCGGCACACCGTCTTCTACGACTCGCTGCCGGCGTACTTCTTCGTCTTCGACGCGCTGGAGATCGAGGGGGCCCGATTCCTCTCGACCGCCGAGCGCAGCGAGCTGCTCGACGGCCTCGGCCTGAGCGAGGCGCCGGTCGTCTGGCGTGGCAAGGGGCGAGCGCTGCCCGAGGTCGAGGCGCTGCTTGGCCGCAGCCAGTTCGCGTCGCCGTCTCTTGCCGACAGCTTCGAGGCGCTTATCGCCAGTCGTGGCCTCGTGCTCGAGAAGGAGCGCGCGCAGACCCAGCTGAACGGCCAGATGGAGGGGCTCTGCTTTCGCCTCGAGCGCGACGGCCGGTTCGTCAGCCGCTGCAAGTACGTGCGGCCCGGGTTTCGGCAGACGATCGCCTCGTCGGGAACGCACTGGGCGTCACGGCCGTTGGTTCAGAACCTGCTCGCAGGTGTCAGGCCATGAACGCCGCGCCGTCGGTGCGTCGGCTGCCGCCGCTCCCGGCCTGGAGCGGTGTGGCCAGCAACGTGTGGGCGCTCGACGTGGCGCAGCGCGTGAGGTCCACGTGGCCTTCCGTCGAGGCGGCCCGAAGCTCCGGCCGGGTGTTGGCGCTTCGGGTCGCGCTCTGGCGCGCCGGCGTGCCCTTCGTTCATCGGGAGAAGACCATCGCGCTCGCGTTCTCGTCGTACCCCGAGGCGGCGCGCATCGTGCCCGCGCAGATCATCGACGCCGTGTCTCCACTCTCGGCTTCCGCTCGCGAAGAGGCACAGCGGCGTGGCTGTTGGTTCGACTGTTTCGTCGAGCGTGAGGCGGTGCGCGGCTCCATCGACGTGGTCGTCATGTCGGGGCTGCCCGGCGCGGGGAAAGACACCTGGCTGCGCAGGAACCGCCCCGAGGTGCCCACCATCTCGCTCGATGCGCTTCGAGCAGAGCTCTCGATCGCGCACGGAGAAGAAGAGGAGCGCCTGCGCAGGGCGTCGTTCGAGCGCATGAAGCAGCACCTGGTGGCGCGACAATCGTTCGCGTGGAACTCGACGTTGCTGCGCGGGCGTGAGCGCCGCTCTCTGATCGACTGGCTTCACCGCAACGACGCGCGCGTCACCCTCGTCTCGCTCGAGGTGTCAGCGCGCGTTCAGGCGGCTCAGAACCGACACCGCGACGCGGTCGTTCCCGAGGCCGCGCTCGAGCGCATGCTCTCCCGCTGGGAGCCGGTGCTGCCTGGAGAGGCGTTCGCCGAGCTGTTCTTCGAAGACGCAGAGCCCGTCACGTTCGGCGGTTAGAGTCGGCCCTCCATGGGCCTCTTCTCCTCGATCCTCCACCCAGAAGGCTTTCACGGCCACGGCAAGACGCGCCGCTTCTTCGAGGGCTGGTACGTCAAGCTCGTCTCGGCCGATCGTTCGCAACGCTGGGCGGTGATCCCCGGGCTGTTCCTCGGCCCGAAGGGCGGCGGAGAGTCGTTCGTGCAGGTGCTCGACGGCGCGACGAAGCGCAGCTGGTTCTGCCGGTATGAGGTGAACGAGTTCGAGGCCAGGGCGGGCGAGTTCGACGTGCGCGTCGGGCCGAACACGTTCTCTCCGAAGGGGCTCACGCTGGCGCTCAAAGACGGCCCGCTGCAGGGCACGTTGCAGTTCTCGGCGTTCAGCCCCTGGCCGGTGACGCTGACGTCTCCGGGCATCATGGGCTGGTATGCCTACGTGCCCTTCATGGAGTGCTACCACGGCGTGGTGAGCTTCTTTCACACGCTCACTGGCGCGCTCACGGTCGAGGGGCGCGAGGTCTCGTTCGATGGTGGCGTCGGCTACATGGAGAAGGACTGGGGCCAGGCGTTCCCCGCCGGCTACGTGTGGATGCAGACGAACCACTTCACGACGCCGCAGACGTCACTCGTCGCGTCTGCCGCGATCATTCCCTGGCTCACCACCAGCTTCCCCGGCTTCATCGCGGGCTTCTGGCAGCAGGGCCGCCTGTACCGCTTCGCGACCTACACGGGCGCCCGCATCGAGCGGCTCGACATCGACGACACCACCGTGCGCATGGCGTTCGCAGACGACGAGCACCGGCTCGAGGTCGAGACCGCGCGCACCGGCGGCGGGTTGTTGCTCGCCCCCGTACGCACCGAGATGCACAAGCGCGTCGAAGAGTCGCTCGATGCCAACGTGCATGTGCGGCTCTCGAAGGTGAAGGGCGGCACCGTGTTTGAAGAAACCGGCGCAGTCGGCGGTCTCGAGGTCCACGGCGAGCTCGACCGGCTGACGACGATGGCCAGACGACGGTGAGCGCAACCTCTGGTCGAGTCCCGGGTTGAAGTCATTCAGGAGGCACACACATGAAGAAGGTTCTGGGATTGCTGGTGGTTGGGTTGGCCGCCTGTGCGACGGCGCAGCCAGTTCGAAACCGGGTGGAGCGTGCGAACGACCGGCAGGACCTGCGGCAGGACCGCCGTCAGCTGGTGAACGACGCGAAGGATCTGGGCGACGTCAACGCGTTGCTCGCCCAGTACGACCTGGCCCTGTCGAAGAACGACGCGGTGGGCATCAAGGCGGTCGACGCCCAGTTCCAGAACTACCTCGCGAAGGAAGCCGTCGAGGCGAATCGTGAGGCCGCGCAGGCGCAGCAGGAGGTTCGTCAGGACCGACGCGAGGTGCGAGGTGATCGCCGTGAGCTCGGCGGCGATCTGGCGCGCGGCAAGCGGCCGGGCGTGGTCGCCGACGACGCGCGAGATCTCGGCCGCGACAAGGTGAACACGATGGATGATCGCTCTGACGCCGCACGTGAGCGTAACGCCCGCAACCGCCTCTTCCTCATTCGTGGCGAGCTCGCCCCGCTGCAGGGCCTCGTCGACCCAGCAGCGACCGCCCGCAAACGCGCTCTCTACGCCGAGGTCGTCAACCTCGCGAAGAACGACCTCGCCCGCACGAAGGTCGAGCAGGGGGAAGATCGCCGTGAGCTTCGCGAAGACCGCCGCGAGACCCGCGAAGATCGTCGCTGATCACCTGGCTACGGCCGCGCGGAACGAGGCCACCGCGCGGTGGTAGTCGAGCAGCGCGTCGATCTCGCGCAGCCTGGCCTCGGCCGATTGGGTCTCACGCAGGTTCACGAACAACAGGTTGGAGTCGCCCAGCTCGAACTTCTGCCGCTCTCCGGCTTCGAGCCTGGCAGCGACCTCGACCTCCTGCCTGGTGAACTTCACGCGTTCACGGGCCGCGTCGAGGGCCGAGCGCGCGTCTTTCACGTCGGCGGCGACCCGATCTCTCGCCAGCCGCAGCTGCGCCTCGAGCTTCGACAGCCCTGCCTCGACGGCGCGAATGCGGCCGATGGGCGCGCGGTAGAGCAGCGGCACGTCGAGCACCGCCGAGAACTCGAACTCGGGCTTGCCCAGCTTCGGGTCGGCGGTGCCCGGGTTGCTCCCGAGATCTTGCGAGAAGACGAGCCCGACATCGAGGCCGGGCCACAGCTGGTTCTTCTGCAGCGCGAGCTCGATCTGTTGCTGGCGTTGCTGCACCAGCAGCCGCTGCACGTCGGGGCGCCGCGCGAGCGCGTCGTCGAGGCTGGCGTCGTTGCCGAACTCGGGGTCGGGGTCGGGCAGCCTGGTGGGCATGCGCGCGTCGTTGGGCTGGGTCGGGGCACCGTTCGCGTCGCGGAGAAAGAGCGCGAGCTCGAACGAGGCCTGCTCGACGCCACGCTGCGTCTGCACCAGCAGCGCCTCACGTTGGGCCACCGCGCGAAGGTTGTCCTGTTGATCGAAGAAGGGCACGTCACCCGTCTTCACCCGCACCGAGAGCTGGCGGTCGCGCTCGCGGGCGATGCGCAGCAGATCGACCGCGACCTGCCGGCGCCTGCCCGCGGCCACCCACTCCCAGTACCGAAACGCGGCGGTGCGCGAGAGCTCGAGCTGCGCTTGCGCTTCGGCCTGCCTGGCGCCGTCCTGCCCCAGCTCGGCCCGGCTCAGCGTGGCGCGACGGCGATCGATCAGCAGGTTGCGCAGCACGGGCGCGACGAGCCCCGCGCGCACCTCGCCTGCCGGGTATGTCTCGCGCTCGCGGTAGTACGGCTGAATGCCGACCGAAGAGAGCGGCTGGCCGATGCGATAGCCGGCGAACGCGGTGAGCCCCGTGCCGGGAATGGCGCTCTCGATGCTCGAGTCGACCCGAATCTGCGGGTAGGGGCCGAGCTGATCGGGCGTGAGAAAGCCGCGCGCCTTGAACGAAGGGTCGAAGCCGCCCTGCGCGCTGAGCGTCTCGGCGTCTGCCGCAGTGACGTCGGCGCGGGCCGAGAGCAGGGAAGGGTACGCGCGCTGCGCGGCCTCGAGCAGCTCGTCGAGGGTGAGCGTGTCACTGCTGCCGCCGACCGCGGCCGTGAGCGCCACCGACGGCATCAACGCGACCCGATGCGCGAACGGCCCTGGTCCCCTCGCGCCGACGAGCTCGGGCTGCGGCCCTGCCGCGAGCATCACCATCACCCACGCGCTGCTCATCACTTGCCCTTCTTGCTCTTCGCGCCCGGCTGCGGCTCACCCGGCGTCACGGTTGGAGGGAACGCGTTGAACTGCCGCCACAGCTCGAAGCCCAGCCGCACCTGATCGAGCATCACCCAGCCGTTCACCCGCACTCCCTGGCGCAGGTACATGCCAGTGGGCCACGGGTCGGAGGGGTCGGGGGTGATCAGCAGCCGGAACTTTCCCGTGCCGTCGTCGGTCGCGTCGATGACCGTCACCTTGCCGCCGAAGGTACCCACGGCGACCGACGGCCAGCCGGTGAACTGCACCGCGGGCCAGCCCTCGAACTGCAGCCGCACGTCACGGTCCTTGCGAATGAGGGGCATGTCGTTGCCATCGACCCACAGCTCGACGGCGCGCACCTCGGTGTCGGGCACGAGCACGAGCACCGGCTCGCCGCCCTTCACGAACACGTTGCCCTGCCCCTTGAGCAGGCGCAGCACCGTGCCGTCGATGGCGGCGTTCACGTTCATCGTCGACTGGCGGGCGAGGCGCACCTCGAGGCGGGCGAGCTCGGCCGAGGCGTTGGCCTCTTCGGCGCGCGCCGACGCCTCCGAAGCGCGGGCGTCGTCGATCGACGCGGTGATGTCGTTCATGGCGCGCGTCTGATCCTGCTCGAGGGCCAGCTCTTCTCCGAGCGCGGCCTGCAGGGTGGCGAAGGCGCGCTGCACCTCGGTGGTCGAGCGCACGACCTCGAACTCGGCGAGCTCGACGGTGCGGTCAGAGGCCAGGCCCTGCTTCTGCAGCTGGCGCTGGCGATCGACGTTGAGGCGGGCGATGCGCTCGGCCTCTTCGGCGGCCTCCTTCGCGCGGGTGGCGGCGGCGGTGCGCTGCTTGGCCATCGCGATTCGGCTGCCGGCCCCACGCACCGCGGCGGCGCGCGACGCTTCGAGCGCCTTCTGCCGTGAGACCAGCGACGCGGCGCGGGCCGCCGACGCTTCACGGCGGGCGATCACCGCGCTCCGCTCGTCCATCAGGCGGTCGATGATGGCCGGGTCGTTGTCGGTGATCTTGAACAGCGGCTCACCCTTCTTCACCGCCGAGCCTTCCTGCACGAACCACTCGGTGACGTTGCCCTCAATGGGCGCGGTGATCTCCTGCTGGCGCTCCTTGGGCGCGAAGGCGACGACGCGGCCCTTGCCCGAGACCGACTGCTGCCAGGGCACGAGCACCAGCGCGACGACGAAGAGGCCGACGAAGGTGGCGGTGAGGCGGGCGAGCACCTTGTAGGCCCGCGGCGTGCGCACCAGCGTCATCGCGGCCGAGTTGGCGAGCGACGAGGGCGCGGCGAGCGGAGCGCTGGAGTTCATGAGTGCACCTCGGCCGCGGCCGACAACGAGTTCAGGTCTCTCACGTCGGAGCACGCTTGGGCGAGCGACGAGCCCGCGTCACTGACGAGGGCGACCAACGTCCACGACGAGCCCGGCTTCGTGAGCGCCGCGACGACGCGCGCCCGGGAGGCGGGGTCGAGCCCCTCGAGCGTGTCGTCGACGACGATGAGGCGTGGGTTCGCCGCCAGCGCGCGGGCGATCACCAGCCGCAGCCCCTGGGCCGGCGAGAGCGGCGCCCCGAGGGGGCCCAGCACCGTGTCGTAGCCGTCGGGCAGCGCACGAATGTCGTCGTCGAGGCCCACCCGCTCGATGGCCCGGCGCACCTCGGTCGGCGTGATGCCCGGCCGCGTGAGCGAGACGTTCTCCATCACCGTACCGGCGAACAGATCGTCGACGCGCACCAGCACCACCTCGTCGTGGAGCGCGCACGAGTTCGCCCGGCGCACGTCGACGCCACCGATCTCGATCGACCCCTGCGTCGGCTTGCGAACGCCGCTGAGCAGCTCGGCCAGCTCGGTGTCGTGGGTACCGACGATGGCGGTGCGCGAACCGGGCGCGAGCTCGACCGACAACGAGCGGCCGTTGCTCTCGAGCGCGTTGAGCCGCAGCGAGACGGGGCCGTTGCCGGGCAGGGCCTCGCCCGTGACGCTCGCGTCGGCCTCGAGATCGACGAGGTGCCCGACCTTGCTGAGGCCGACGACGAGGTCGTACGCCGCCTCGAGGATCTTGCCGAACTTGGTGATGCTGCTGGTGACGGCCGCGACGATCAGCTCGGCGGCGATCAGCTGGCCCAGCGTGAGCGACTCCCGAATGACGAGGAACCCGCCGAAGCCGAGCAGCACCGCGCTCGCCACCACCTGCACGGTGAGCGCGCTGATCGTCTGCCCGAAGATGACCATGAAGTGCCGCTTGCGTGCGGCCAGGTACTTGCGCGTCAGCGCGTCGGCCCGCGAGCCAGCCAGCGCTGCGCCGCCCGAGCCGCGAAACGCCGACGGTGCGCGCGCCAGCTCCTCGAGCCACGCCGCGACCTCGTACTTGGCCTGGCTCTCGTCGAAGGCCGTGCGCACGCCCCGACGCAGCGGCAACAGCACGAAGAGGCTCGTCGCGATCAGCAGCACGATGTCGAGGGCGAGCAGGGCCGGGTGGTAGAAGGCCAGCACCAGCAGGCCGATGCTGATCTGCATGAACGCGGCGAGGCCGTCGGTCAGCACCGTGGCGAAGGTCTTCTGCACCGTCATCACGTCGAAGAAGCGGTTCACCAGCTCGGGGGTGACGTGCCCATCACGCGCCACTCTCGGCAACCGCCAGGCGACGTCGAGCGACACGCGCGCGAACACCCGCGCCTGCAGCGCTTCGATCACCCGCGCCTGCAGCGCCTTGAGCGTCGCCTGAAACCCGAGCGCGACGAGGAACAGCAGCGCCAGCACCACGATGGGCTGCAGCAGCGTGCCGAAGGCCACCGTGCCGACGAGCGACTGCACGGCGACCGGCGTGGCGAGCGAGAGAATGCCGACGACGGCGCTGTAGATGACGACGACCCAGAGATCGTCGCGCTCGAGCGAGATCAGGCTCCACAGGCGCTGCCACGGCGGCAGGTGCTCGTGGTGCGGGTCTTCGCCATCTTCACCGCCGAGCACGGCCTGGGCGGCGTGCGAGGCGGCCGAGAGCTGCTCCATGGGCGTCGCGGGCACGCAGTGCAGAAAGGTGATGGCGCCCTTGCCCATCACCGCGGTGAGCGCCTCCTCGTCCATCCACGTCGCGTCGTCGGGGCCCGTCTGCACGTGCAGCCGAAAGCCATGGCGCTCGGTGAGGATGAGCCAGCGCAGGCCCTGGGCGCTCGCGGCCAACCCCACCAGCGGAAACGGCATGGCCTGGCTCACCAGCTCGCGCGCGCTCAGGTGCACGGGCGTGCCCGTCAGCCGCAGCGACGAGGCCGCGAGCCGAAAGCTCTCGAGCAGCTCGCCCGCCCCGAAGTCGCTGCCGGCCCCAAGGCTCGCCCGCGCCTCTTCCCGTACCTTGCCGGGATCGAGCTGGTGGTTCACGACATGCGCCACTTCTTCGAGCCCCCACACGAGGGCGTCGGCGGCCTGGTCTGCTGGAATGCGGTCGGAGAGGGTCGTCATGGTGCGCGGCACGCTTCGAGCGGCTCTCAGTAACGACGTCGATTCTTCGTTTTCTTCGAAAAAGCGAGCGGAACGCTTCGAGGCCTTCAAAGGCCCGTTATGCATGAGAAATGGCCCCGCCGCACATCGAACGATTGAAGGGCTCGAAGTTCACGAGTCAGCGCGTTCGCGAAGGGTGGTCGCATTTTCACGTCATCGGGGTGCAACGGGCCGACGAGGGCTGGGTGGTGGAGCTCGCCGCGAGCTGCGACGGGGCACGGCGTCTGGTGGTCCCCGCCAGCGAGCTGAAGGATCGCGCGCAGTGGGCCCCGGGGTGGACACCGCTGCGTGAGGGCTGAAGACAACAGAACGCCGGCCTCCATGCGTGGAGACCGGCGTTCGACTCGACGGGGCCGTCGGGAAGGGGGGCGACCCCGCGGAGCGTTCGTCAGGCTTCGACCTTCACCTTGAAGCTCTTCGGCTGCGGCACTTCCTTCTTCGGCAGCGTCACGGTGAGCACCCCGTGCTTGTACGAGGCCTCGGGCGTCGTGCCTTCGACGGTCTCGGGCAGCACGAACGAGCGCGCGAACTTGCCCCAGCTGCGCTCCTGGCGAACCCAGCCGTTCTTCTCTTCTTTCGTCTCCTGCTTCCGCTCGGCCGAGAGCGTCAGCACGTTGCCGTCGAGCTTCACGTCGATGGCCTCGGGCGTGACGCCGGGCATGTCGACCTTCAGCTCGATGGCCTTCTCGGTCTCGAGCACGTCGGTGGTGGGCACCATGGTGCGCGCGACGTCGTTGGTGGGCGCAGTGGTGGGCGCGAAGTCACGGAACAGATCGTCGAACTCGCGCCAGAGAGAGGGGAAACGGTTGATTCGGGTCAGCGTCATGGCGGTCTCCTTCGGGGGTTGGTGGGAGCGAACCGTGCTCCCGGGAACGCACCGAAAGTGAGACAGGATCGTGAGCTGTCAAGCGCTGCTCCGGCGTGGCGCGGGCGGGTTGACGGCCCGTGCGGCTGCGTTAGCGCAAGCAGTTCATCTCGGGCAGATTCCCCGCGGTGCGCTCGCTCGGCTTCGTGGTGATGGTGGTGGCGACGACGGCGTTCGCGCAGGTCGACGAGTACGCCACGCCCGAATTCCCCCGCGCCGATGCGGGCGTCGACGGGCCGCCGTCTGCACCGCCGCTCGTCGATTCGTCACCCGCCAACACGCCCGCGCCGCCGCCCGCCACGGTCGACAAAGGCCCACCGAAAGAGCCGCGCTGGAACCGGCTCACGGGCTCGGGCATCGGGTTCATCTCGGGGTTGAAGAACTACTCGGTCGGGCTCGAGTTCTTCGTCGGGGTGAACTTCGGTACGCCGACGATCGATGGGCCCAAGCGCGAGGTCTCGGGGGTGGTGTTCGTGCCCGGGCTCGAGGTGCTGTGGGGCAGGCTGTCGGGCCCGGTCTGCAACGGCTCCGAGCTGTGCGGGCAGCAGTGGGGTGGTGGGCTCGCCTTGCGCGTCGGCCACATGACGGGGCGCGCACGGCACGACGGCACGGTTCGAATGAACCGCTTCCTCTTCGGAGAGGTCTCGGCGAGCGGCGTGTCGGTGAACGTTCCACCGGCGCCGCTGACGCAGGGGGCGCGCTGGGGAGAGGGCGTGTTCCGGTTGCGAGGTGGCGTGCAGCTCAACGCGTCGAGCTCGAGCAACGTCGAGGCGAACGGCGTGATCCTGCACCTGACGGGGCACGTCGAGTACGTCGCATTTCATCTGGCGACGCAGGGCGTGCAGGTCGGCGCAGCGTTCGGCCTCGCGTTCTGATCAGCTCGTTCCACCGCGCCGCAGCTCGGCTGCTTTGGCCAGGTCCTTCTTCGTGCCGATGCCGAGCTCGTAGAAGTGGGCGAGGTTGAGCCGGGCACCTTCGGAGCCGGCGCTCACGGCGCGCGCCATC
>JAEUJR010000945.1 GCA_016793585.1 Archangium sp. | reverse complement strand
GCTTCGCTGGGTCGTCGCGGTCTGTGCAGTGGTGTCGGTCGGTGCGTGGGCGAAGCAGCCGCCGCCGAAGACACCCGCGGTTGGAGAAGTGCTCGTGCAGACGCTCTCGGCCGTTTCGGGTGACCGGCTGAACGAGTTCGTTCCTGCGCTGGGCGACCTGAAGGACTTTCCGGGCACGGCGCCGAGCCACGACGCGGCCGTCGCCGAGTTCGAGAAGAAGCTGGCGGCGCGGCTCGGCGTAAAGCGCGTGAAGCTCGAGACGGTGCGCAACGCGATGGTGGGCGACGACAAGAACCCGCCGGTCAGCGTGCTCACCATTCAGCTCGACGAGAAGCAGGGCGCCGACGTGCTCGACACCTTCAGGTACGTGCGCCGCGCGAAGAGCTCGAAGGTGAAGGACGCCGTGGTCTGGGAAGCCGGCCGCCTCGTCTATGCCGATGCGACGAAGACGCTCACCTGGAGCTTCTCACGGCCCGCGCTCGTCACTCCCGACTGGGACGCGACCAGCCTCGAGGCGACCCGCAAGAGCATCGTCTCCATCGTGAAGGACGGCACGCCGGCCACGCTCACGAAGTTCGTCGACGACCTGCAGAAGCGCGCCTCGAACCGCAACGGCTCCCAGTGGGACGATGAGCGCGTCACGTACTCGTTCAACGTCACCGACTCGAAGTTCCTCGAGCTGTCGTTCGCCAAGCCGATGGACGGGGCGGCGCTGTTCAAGGAGCTGGGCCTCGCGCAGGTGACGTTCGAGAACCCGTGCGACGCGAACTTCCTCGTGGTGCTCACCGCGAAGGCCGCGCCGGTGAAGGTGGGCAAGTGGCAGGTCGAGCTGACGACGTCGCCGAGCAGCGACTACGCCGGGTCGGTGCGCGTCTGCACGTCGCACGAGGCGGTGAAGCCGATGTCTCCCGAGAAGCTCAAGCTCAACGGCGTGCGCCTCAGCCTGGAGACGAAGTGATGAGCGCGCGCACCTGCCCCTCCTGCACTGCGGCGATGAAGTCGTTTCACGCTGGCACGGTCGAGCTCGACCGCTGCACCTTCTGCAATGGGCTCTGGTTCGACGGTGGTGAGCTCGAGCAGGTGCTGGGAAGGCGGCCTCCCGCGAAGCTCGACCCGCTCGAGACGTCGCGTCGCTGCCCGAGCTGCACGGTGGCCATGCGCGCAGCAGAGGTGGGCGGGTTGCGCGTCGAGTTCTGCCTGAAGTGCGGCGGCGTGTTCCTCGATGACGGAGAGCTGCGCGCCATCAACGGTGGCCAGCAGGTGCGCATTCGTGCCGACGTGACGAAGCAGGCGGCCGGGCGGGCGGAGGCGCAGGTTCAGCAGGACGTGAAGGACTGGCTCGGCTCACTCGGCGTCTGAGCCAACGCTCCCTACGGCCTGCCGACGAGCGCCTCGGCGAGGGCGACGAGGTCTTCCTCGAGGTCGACTGCGGGGGCCGCTGCAGCGTCGACGGTCGGCGCGAGCGGGTTCGAGAACACCGCACGATCGACCGACGAGGGTTCCGTCGACCCTGCGGAAGGCGAAAGATGAGGCGACGGCGAAGGCTCCGCCGACGCGACGGCCTCCGACGAGCGATCCGCAGACGCGGCCACGGCTGTCGGAATCGTCGACCACGAGAATGAGCCGGCAGGCTCGGCCACCACCGACGCCGCCGAACTCGATGGCGAGACCGCCGGCAGGTCCGACGACACGATGAGCGCAGGTGCCGCGACCACGGAGGCCAAGTTCGACGAGAGCTGCGACGAGGCCGCCG
>JAEUJR010000933.1 GCA_016793585.1 Archangium sp. | reverse complement strand
GGGCCGTGGAGTTGATGGCGCGCGCGCGCAACGAGCTTCGGCGAGATCCCGTCTTCCTCACCAACTACGCGGCCGGGCTGCTGAAGGTGGGGCGCCTGGCCGACGCGGAGTCGACACTCGCGGCCGCGATGCTGACCGGCGGCGGCGAAGACACGCGCCTGGTGCTCGCGCTGGCGAAGGCACAGCGGGGCGACGCTCAGGGCGCGGAGGCGATCGCGGTGCAGATCGGCACCCAGTCGAAAGACGCGAACCTTCGTTCGGCCGCGCGCGCGATCGAGGCCGACTGCCGGCTGATGCAGGGCGATCCGCGTGGAGCGCTCCAGCGGTTTCGCGCGCTCGACGCCGAGGGGAACCTCGACCCCGAACATCTGCCCCACGCCGCGCTCGCCTCGCAGCTCGCGGGTGACGAGGCGCAGGCCAGCGCGTTCATGCAGCGGCGCATGTCGACGGCCACCGCCGAAGATCGGCTGCTGTTCGCGCAGGTGTCGCTGAGCCGCGGCAGACCCGCCGACGCGATGGCCGATCTCGAACGTGCCGAGCAGGCCGCGGGCGAGCGGCTGCCGGGCTTCGACTACGAGCTGCTGGTGGCGAAGGCCCGCGCGCTGCGGCTGATGGGCAGGCTGCCGGAGTCGCGGGCGCTGATCGAACGCGCGAAGGTGATGCCCGAGGCCGAGCTTCGCCTGCTCGGGGCGCGCGTGTGGCTCGAGGCAGGCCATCTGGCGGCCGAGTCGGGCGACTTCGAGCTGGCGAACCTCGCTTTCGGCCGCGCGCTCGAGCTCGATCCCAACGAGTCGGAGGCGCGGCTCGCCCGTGAGTCGTCGGCGCGCAAGGTGCCGTGGAAGACCGAGCTGAAGGCGTCTTCCGACGCGCGGCTCGAGGCGGCGAAGTCAGAGGCCGAGGCGATGAAGCGCCGCTTCCTCGCGCGTGAGGGCGAGCTCGAGCTGATGCGCCGTGAGCTGCAGCGCCTCAAGTCGGCCTCGGCCGATGCCGAGCAGCGTGCGAAGGAGCTCGAGCGTGACGCCCGCCGCGTGAAGGACGAGCAGGCCCAGCGCGTGCGTGAAGAGCTCGAAGCGCAGGAGCGCGACACCGACACCAAGGCCCGTGACGTCGTCGACGAAGGGCTGGGGGCCGTTCGCGAGAAGTGCCCCGAGACCCTGCTGCGCATGGTGATGGTGGCCGAGCGCACGTACCAGAAGGGGCTGTACTCCGAGCTGCCCGCCGCGGCGGTGGCGGTGCTGTTCTCGGGCGCGCTCGAACGCAGCCTCTTCATCCTCCTGGTGCAGCGCTTCGACGGGTGGCTCGAGCACTCGGGCCGGCGCGCGTCGTTCCTCAAGGGCGCCGTGCGCGAGAGGCGCGGCAAGCGCGTCGAGTACTTCGATCGGTTCGTCGAGGCGTTCGATCGCTCGATGGAGGCGAAGGCCCCGTCGCTCGGTGAGGTGGGGCGCGCGCTCACGCGACGAAACGAGGCACCGCTGGCCGACTTCAAGACCTTCCTCGACTCCATCGGGCTCGCCGATGCGTTCGTCGACGCCCTCGCGCGCTTCGTGCAGACGACGAAGGAGCGCCTGCGAGACCCCGTCGCGCACGGGCTGGCGATCGATCTGAGCTGGGACGAGCTGAAGGCGTTTCGTGAGGCGTTCCTGCTGAAGTTCGAAGGCGGCCCGAGCGTGTTGGCGAGGTTGCTGGGCGCGTGAAACGACTCGTCCTGCTCCCCGGGTTCAACGGCGCGGCGCGACAGCCGATCCTCGTGAAGGTGGCCGAGGCCCTCGAGGGGTGGAGCGCTTCGTTTCCCGGCATGACGAAGGGCCGGCCGTCTGTGGGCTTCGAGCGCGAGCTTCAGTTTCTCTCGAAGGCGATTCCGCCGAAGACGAAGCCGGTGCTGGTGGGCCGGTCGTTCGGTGGGCGCGTCGCCATTCGTTACGCGCTTGAGCATTCCGTCGCGGCCGTCGTGTTGCTGGGCTTCCCGGTTCGCCCTCCAGAGACGCAGCGCCCCGAGGACGAAGCCGCGCTGCGCTCGGTGAAGGCGCCGACGCTGATCGTTCAGGGAGACGCCGACGACAAAGGCCCACTCGCGGTGCTGCGGCCGATCGTGAAGCAGAACCGTGCGCTGACGCTCGAGGTGATCGCGGGGGCGGGGCACTCGTTCGGCCGGCATGAGGCGCGGGCCATCGAGGTGGCGGCCCAGTTCGTTCGGAGCCTGCGGCGGTAGACCAGACCGGCGCTCCCACGGCATAAGCCGCGCATGGTGTCGCTCCTCGCCGTCTCCGTCATCGCCGCGCTTCCGACCCTCAAGCCGCTGCAGCCACCCCTCGCGCTCTTCACGCCCGAAGTGATGCAGGACGCGAACACGGCCAGCCCCCAGAACGGTGATCAGTTCATCGCCTTTGGAGGGCCGGCGTGTGCTGGCAAGTCAGTGTCGACCGTGCGCGCCATGGGCGCAGCCCTCACGACCCTCGAGCGCGTTCAGGCCTGGTTCAAGGAGAACCCCGGCGTCGAGGCGAAGCTCTTCAAGAAGGACACGCTCGCGCAGGTGATGAAGCACGTGAGCGCGGGCACGGTGAGTCGTCACGAGCCGTGCAAGCCGTGGGGAGCGGCCGGGGAGTGGCAGCTGCCCGCGTTGGATCCTGGAAAGCTGTGCGAGGCGAAGAAGCCGGCGACGTCGTCGTTGTGGTTCACCGTCAAGGGCAAGGCGTCATCGGCCGTGCAGGCGCTGCCCGCGACCGATGCGT
>JAEUJR010000181.1 GCA_016793585.1 Archangium sp. | reverse complement strand
ATGGCTTCACGGTGTTCCTCGCGTCGCCGGTGCCGCTGGGAGACGTGCTGCGCGCGAAGAACGTCGTGCACGGCGCCATCGGCTTCGTGATGGGCGGGCTCGTCGTCGCGTTCTACGTGCCGTACTTCCAGGCGGGCTCGGTCATCGACGTGGTGTGCGCGTTGTTGTCGGTCGCGGCGTTGGTGCCGGTGCTGCTCACCGCGGGCAACTTTCTGTCGCTGTTCTTCCCCGTGAAGTTCCACGCGAACTTGAAGCGGCGCGACAAGCTGCCGTTCGCCGCGTCGATGCTGGGCCTTGGGGCGGCGTCGATTGGCACCACGCCGTTCGCGATGGCGATGAAGCTCGTGGGCAAACACGGGCCGGCGTGGGTGACGGCCGGGCTCATCGCCGGCTCGGCGGTCGTCGCGTGGGGCGTCTATCGGTTGACGTTGCCGGTGGCGTTGAAGCTGCTCGAGCAACGGCGGGAGTTGGTGCTGCGCGCCGTCACGCGGGAGTAGCCGACGGCAGCGCGTAGATTTCGGAGACCGGGAACTCGAGCGCGAGTGACTCGAGCTTCACCGTGGCGCCAGCCTCGTAGATGGAGAGCACCCACGTGGAGCCTTCGCGACGGAAGACCTCGATGCGCTGCGAGTCCTGGCTGACGAGCACGTATTCGCGGAGCGTCGCGAGCCGTTGGTAGTGCGCGAACTTCTCACCGCGATCGCTGCGCTCGGTGCTCTCGGAGAGGACCTCGACGATGACGGTCGGGTTGGTGATGGCGTCTGGGTCGTCAGCAGCAACCTGCTCGGGGCCGCAGATGACCGTGAGGTCAGGGTAGGTCGAGCGATCGGTGCTCTCGATGCGCACACGCAGGTCCGACGAGTACGGGACACAGGGCTTGCCCTGGAGTCGGTTTCTCAGACTCCAGCCCAGCGCCATGCTCAAGCGAGCACGCGTTGGCGTTCCTCCTGCCATCGCCCACACGTCGCCGCGCAGGTACTCGTGCTTCACCCCGCTCGTTCGCTCGCGGGCGAGATACTCCGCGTAGGTGACCATCGGGTTCTGCATGGAACGGAGCGTAGTCACTGGACGCTCCATGTGCGACCAGTCACCCGCCGAACACCGCCCAGACGAGCGTGCCGACGCCAGAGACGACGAGGGCGACGCCGACCACCGCCACTGCACGCCACGAGCGCCGCCTCGCCGCGCGCTGCTCGAGCACCTGACTCAGCGAGCGCGACTCTTCGACGATGGCCGAGGCTCGGGTGCGCAGGTCGACGCCGAGCAGGTTCGGCGCGTCGCAGAACACGCAGTTCACCACGAGCTGGTCGTCGGTCGCGCTCAACGGGCCTCGACACTGGCGGCAGATGCGAGGCGTGCCCTGCTTCTCTGAGCCGAGCGCCGCGAAGTGCATCGTCAGCACCCGCAGCGCCTGGCGGTCGACGAGCACGTACCGGAACAGCGCGAAGCCACCCGTCACGGCACCGAACACGAAGACGGAGCTGAAGCTCAGCGCCTGGCCCAGGCTTCGACCGTTCAGCTCCGCAGCGAGAATGCCGGCGCCGCCGACGACCCAGGCGGCCATCAGCGCGCGGGTGACATTCTTGAACGTGCGGTCGAGGCGCAGCGCGCTCGGCTGGTCGAGCACCGCCTTCACCGCAGCAACGGAGTGTGACGCGACGACGGTCGCCGCGCGCACCTTCTCTCGAAGCGTGTCGGGAACCGAGAGGCGTTGGCCGCACCAGGAGCAAGGCACCTCTGGCTCGGCCGCAGGCGCCACGGGGCCGCGACATGACGGGCACCGCAGCACCTGCTGAGGGAGCGGGGCTTCGGCTTCCGGCTTCGGCTGCAGCACGCTCTGAAGCGTCGCGGCCAGCTCTTCGAAAGAGGCGAGCTCACCCGGCGCGCGCGTCATCGCGATGGCCTTCAGGTCGAGCGTCTTCTTCTGAAGGTAGAGCACGTGAAGGTCGTCGGCTCCATCGTGGGTGTCGTCGCTGCTCCCGGGCATCAGGTCGAAGAAGCCCGGCAACCACCGGGTCGCGCGCCGTACGAAGACCCGCTCGAGCTTCGAGAAGGGAGCGTCGAAGCCGTCATGAAGGCCCCCGCGAATTCGCAGGCGGTCGCCTTCGACCTCGAGGTCGCTGGGTTGCATCATGCGGGCGCGCTTCAGGTTCCGCTGCGCGAACCCCATGACGAGGAGCCCGGGCAGGATGAGCAGAATGAAGAACAACTCCGCCGAGAGCGACACGTAGTACAGCACGACGAACAGCACGAAGCCGGGCAGCCAGAGCAGCGCGCTCCACCACAGTGCGCGCACGGCGCCTTCACCCGTCTGCAGTGGAAAACGCCAGGTCGGGAGGGCCACTCACTCCACCTTCTCACGGTCGGGCCGGGGAATGCCGAACTCGTCTTCTTCCCACATCGCTGCGCGCAGCTTGCCGCGGCGAGTCCCCGCGAGGTCTGCCGGAGCGAGATTGCCCATCCACTTCTCGCCCTGCCACGCGCCGAGCAGGCCGAGCCCGAAGCCGATGCCGCCTCCGACGCTGCCCTTCGAGAGGTCGAAGTGGAAGAACCAGTTCGGCATGAAGAACGACATCAGGAACACGACGACCACCGAGACGAACGCGCCGACTGCGGGCTCGAGCAGCCGCCGGCCCGGGCTCACCACGCCGACGATGACGCCGCCGAGGTAGAGCGAGAGCAGGTGCATGATCATCTGCAGTTGGTAGTGGAACATCGGCGACACGTACTTACCGATGACGAACGGCCCGAGCCACGTGCCGATGAAGAGCTCGATGGCGAGGAAGAGGACGACGCTGAGAATGGTCCACGGCGTCGAAAACGGTCTTTCGTTGGGGTCGTTCATGCCCACCCTCAGCGTCTCACAACGGGCAGGGCTGGCACCGATTGCCTGACGCCCCGGTGCGTCACGAACGCCTTCGAGTCGCCTTGCGGGGGCCATGCACGCGGCCGAGTATTTCGCGCGCATGCACACCACTTCCTGGAACGTGGAGAAGGCCCGCACGCTGGTCGAGGCCGAGCGGTCGCGGGTGCGCTCGTTCCTCTCGGGAGAGTGGGCTGATCAGTCGGCGATGCTGCCGGCGCTCCACGCGTTGCAGAAGACGTTCGGCTTCATTCACGCCGACGCGATTGGTGTGGTCGCGCACACGCTCAACGTCTCGAAGGCCGAAGTGAAGGGTGTGGTGTCGTTCTACAAGGACTTCCGCACACAGCCGCCGGGCGCGCACGTCGTCGCGTTGTGCAGGGCCGAGGCGTGTCAGGCGCGTGGCTCCGAAGCGCTCGCGGCGCACCTGCAGCAGACGCACGGTCTTCAGCCGGGTCAGACGAAGCACGGCGTGACGCTCGAGAACACGTACTGCCTCGGCAACTGCGCACTCGGGCCGGCAGCCCTCGTCGATGAGTCGCGGCTCGTGGGCAGGCTCGATGTCGCGAAGGCTGATCAGCTCGTCGGTGCTCTGAAGGAGCGCGAGTCGTGAAGCGCCTCGTCCGTGCAGGTGTGAGCCGCACTGTCGAATCAGCAGGACCGCACGGGAAGTGCTTCGTCACGGCACCTGCAGCGCTGTCTCCGTCGAATCCGAAGGAGCGCGCGTGAAGCTCTTCATCCCAGCAGATGCCGCGGCGCAGTCGGTGGGCGCAGACGACGTCGCCGAGACGCTCCAGTCGGAGTTGAACGCCCGTGGGCTCGACATTCCTCTCATTCGCACCGGCTCGCGTGGGCTCACGTGGCTCGAGCCGCTCGTCGAGGTGAACACGGCTGCGGGGCGTCAGGGCTTCGCGAACGTGACGGCGCTGCAGGTGCCGGGCCTGCTCGACGCCATCATCGGTGGAGAGCCGCACCCGACCGCCATCGGCCTGGTGGAGTCGTTGCCCGCGCTCGCCCGCCAACGCCGGCTCACGTTCTCGCGCGTCGGTGTCATCGACCCGCTCTCACTCGAAGACTTCCGCGCGCACGGTGGCCTGCGTGGCTGGGCGCGCGCGATGGAGCTCGCTCCCGAAGCCATCGTTCAGGAAGTGACGACGTCGCTTTTGCGTGGACGAGGCGGCGCAGGCTTTCCCGCAGGCATCAAGTGGAAGACGGTCGCCGAGGCGAAGGGCGCGCGGAAGTACATCGTGTGCAACGCCGACGAAGGTGACTCGGGCACGTTCGCGGACCGCATGGTGATGGAGGGCGACCCGTTCATGCTGCTCGAGGGCATGCGCATCGCTGCGCGCGCCGTCGGAGCGAGTCACGGCTTCATCTACGTGCGCTCCGAATATCCCCGCGCGGTCCTGGTGCTCGAGCGCGCCATCGCGGCGATGCGGGAGAGCCGCTTTCTCGGCACGGGCTTCGACGTCGAGGTGCGCGTCGGCGCTGGCGCGTACGTGTGTGGGGAAGAGACGTCGCTGCTCGAGAGCCTCGAAGGCAAACGCGGTCAGGTGCGCGCGAAGCCACCGCTGCCTGCGCACGAAGGGCTGTTCGGGAAACCCACGGTCGTGAACAACGTGCTGACGCTCGCGGCCGTGCCGTGGATTCTCGAGCACGGTGGAGCGGCGTACGCAGCGCTCGGTGTTGGCCGTTCACGCGGCACCATGCCGATTCAGCTCGGCGGCAACGTGAAGCACGGCGGCCTCTTCGAGCTTCCACTGGGGCTCACGCTGCGCGAGCTCATCTTCGACTTCGGCGGCGGCACGGCGTCGGGTCGGCCCGTTCGGGAGGTGCAGGTCGGCGGCCCGCTCGGTGC
>JAEUJR010000793.1 GCA_016793585.1 Archangium sp. | reverse complement strand
CGTCGGCTGGGTGCTGGTGTTCATGGCCCTCAACTACGTCGGCGTGCACGGCATGCTCTCGGGCACCGCCAGCGCCGACTTCGGCGGCCGCAAGAACACCGGCGTCGCGGTCGGCATCATCGACGGCTTCGTCTACCTGGGCACGGGCCTGCAATCGTTGCTGGTCGGCTTTCTGCTGCCCGAAGGTGAGCTCGCGAAGGTTCCCGCGAACTGGATCAACTGGCCGCGCGCGATGGTGCCCATGGCCGTGATTGGCCTCATCCTCTGCACGCGAGTGTGGAACGCGAAGCCGAAGGCCGGCGCTGCTGCGCATTGATGAGGGCCGCGTGCTGGCTGGTGCTGCTCCCGGCCTGCGTGATGCGCGGCGTGGTGCCAGTCGAAGGCAGGGCGCTGGCGAGCGTGGGTGACGAGGTTGCCCGCAGCGTTCGCTGTGACACCGGCTCGGTGCCGATCGAGTTCGCGAACTGGCGCGCTGCCGTCGAGCGCGTCGCCCCGTCTCAAGCGCGCGTCGATTCGGCGACCCTCTCGTGCCGTACGGTCGTCGTCGGGGCTCAACCCGTCGTCGTGGGCAGCAACACGCCGTCGATCATCACGCTGCAGCAGACCGAGCTCGAGCTGCGCGTCGAGCTGCGCTGGAGGCTCGACCTGGGCTGCCTTCGCGAGCGGTGGCTCGGCGTTTCCCGATGGCGGGTTGTGCCCGAAGACGACGCCGAGCAGCTCGGGCGCCAGGTCGCGGCGGCGTTGCATGACGCCGCCAGCAACGCCCAGCTCGACTCGCAAGTGCGTGTCCCTTGTCCCTCCGCGCTGTGAGGGCGCTCACGCATGGGAGGGTACGTCTGCCGTCGATCGTCCTGGCGGACCTCACGGGCAAATGCGGCCCGACTGAAATTTCAACGCCTTATTGGCCAGGAATCGTTCGGAGCTTGATTGTCCTCAAAGCAGGCGGTTCGCTTCGCGAGAGACACTCGCTGTCACTTTCGCCAGGGGAATCCCATGACCGTCGAGCTTCAGACACGAGTCTTCGACCGTAACGAACCGGTGGCAGACCTGGTGCTCGAGCACTCCGCCATCGCGCCCGTGCTGCGGCGCCATCACATCGACTTCAGCATTCGCGGCAACCTCACCCTCGAGCAGCTCTGCGAGCTCAACGGCATTCCTGTCGAGGTGGTGATCTCGGATCTCGAGCAGGCGGTGAAGAAGCCCGATCTGCACCCGATCACCGACCCGCGCGCGATGTCTCCGGCAGCGCTCATGTTCTACATCGTGTCGCGGCACCACGCGTACCTGCGCGACGTGCTGTCGATCTCCGCTGGCCTCGCGCTCAAGGTGGAGCGCGTTCACGAAGGCCGCAACGCCCCCCTCAAGCGCATTCGGGAGGTCGTGCACGAGCTGCGCAGCCTGCTCGAACCCCACATCGAACACGAAGAGGTGGTGCTCTTCCCGTCGCTTCTGGAGAACTCGCTGTCGCCCGAGGAGCTGGTGCGAGAGGCGAAGGCCTCGAAGGAAGAGCACGAGCACACCGCCGCGCTCTT
>JAEUJR010000778.1 GCA_016793585.1 Archangium sp. | reverse complement strand
GGTCGGCTTCCCCGCGGCGATGGCAGCGTAGGGGTCGGCCACGAGGACGAGTGAGAGAAGAAGAGCACCCATGCAGATGTGCATTAAGCACCTCGGGTTTGCCGGAACCGGCGTGAAAACCACTCGCGCGAAAAGCCGCCTGTAAGGTCCTGCCAGCTCGCGGCTCTCGACGGCACATGGGGTCGACTTCGTGGAAACGGGCGGTGGGCCCGTTGGTGCTCGTCGTGGGGCTGTTGGTTGGGTGTGGGCCGAACACCGCGAGCGACGACGGTGGAGCTGGAGGTTCCGCGCAACCGCTCGCGGGTGGAACCGCACAGGGCGGAGGCTCGAGCACGGCTGGCGGCTCGGCCAGCGCTGGAGGAACGACGGCCGACGCAGGCCCGCCACCGGGTGCGCTGGGCAGCACCTGCTCCAATGCCTCTGCGTGCCAGAGCGGCCACTGCGTCGACGGCGTCTGCTGCGACTCCGTCTGCGATGGCACCTGCTCGGCCTGCGCTGCCTCGAGAACTGGCGCTTCGAACGGGGTCTGTTCTCCCGTTCAGCAGAACACCGACCCCGACGACGAATGCACGCCGGCGCCGGGCTCCTGTCAGACGGGCGTCTGCAATGGCGCAGGAGCCTGCGGCCGCGTCGCCAACGGTGAGGTGTGTCGTGCCTCCACCGGCGCCTGCGATGTCGAAGAGCGCTGCAGCCTCGATGCGTGTCCAGCAGACGCGCTCGCTCCAGCCACCGAGGTCTGCCGGGCCGCGAACGGCGCGTGCGACGTCGAGGAGCGCTGCACCGGCACCACCACGCAATGCCCTGCCGACGCGCTTCGACCAGCCGCCACGCTCTGCCGCCCCGCAGCTGGAGACTGCGACGTCGAAGAACGGTGTGACGGCACCGACGCGGCATGTCCGTCAGACGGCCTGGTCGCAGCCTCGACGGTGTGTCGCGCAGCGCGTGGCGTCTGCGACGTCGCCGAGACCTGCTCCGGCTCGAGCCCCACGTGTCCCTCCGACGCGCGCGCACCCGTCGGCCAACAGTGCCGGGCCAGCGTCGGCCCGTGTGACCAGCAGGAACTCTGCACCGGCTCCAGCGACACCTGCCCCGCCGACGCTTTCGCCGCGCCAACCGTCGTCTGCCGGGCCGCTGCGGGAGCGTGTGACGCCGTCGAGTCCTGCACCGGCAGCAGCACCACCTGCCCCGCCGACGCGAAGCTCACCACCGTCTGCCGCGCCGCTGCGGGAACCTGCGACCGCGCCGAGACGTGTGATGGCGTCTCGAACGCGTGCCCCACCGACGCCTTCGAGCCGGCGACCTCGGAGGTCTGTACGCCGTACCGCTGCACGGGCACCTCGACGGCGTGCACCTCGGGCGCGTGCCTCAACGACGCCTCGTGCAACCGCGGTGCGTACTGCCGCGGCGGCGTCTGCGTGAAGGGCAAGCGAGTCTTCGTCACCAGCGTCGGCGTCACCGGCAACTTCGGCGGCCTCACCGCAGGTGACGCGTTGTGCACTGCGCGCGCGAACGCCGCCGGCCTCAGCGGAACCTTCAAGGCCTGGCTCAGCACCAGCACCGTCAGCGCCTCGAGCCGGTTCGCGCAGGCGACGGTGCCCTACTACCGCCGCTCGGGCACCACGGTGACGGTGCTGGCCCAGAACTTCGCCCAGCTGGTCGCAGGGGTCGCCACCATTCCCGGCGCCATCAACGTCGACGAGAACGGCGCGACGGTGAACGCCAACGTGTGGACCGCCACCAGCGTGAGCGGCGCCTCGTCGGTGCCGTCCTGTGCCGACTGGACCAGCACGACCGCGAGCTCCGGCGGACGACAGGGCGTGACCCAACCGCAGAGCCCCGATTGGAACTGGTGGACGGATCAGGGCTCGGGGCCCTGCAGCGCCGCCAACCGACTCTACTGCTTCGAACAGTGACCACCGCCATGACCTTCTTCCGACGAACGACGCTCCTCGTGTGTCTTGCGCTCACCGCCTGCCCGGCGCCTCAACCCACCGAGGGTGACGGAGGCTCAGCGTCGCCTGACGCCGGCTCGAACGACCTCGACGCTGGCGCGACCCTCGACGCAGGCGCCCCGGGAACCGATGCAGGTTCAACGGCCGACGCAGGCATGCCGACTCCCGACGCCGGGTCGCTCGACGCAGGGCCGCTCGCAGATGCAGGCACCGACGCGGGCGTTGTCATCGACGCGGGAGTTCCCGTCGCTCCCGAGACGACCATCACCCACCGCCCCACCGCCGCGCTCTCGGGCACCGCGACTGCGACCTTCGCGTTCGAGTGCGACACCGGCATCTGCACCTTCGCCTGCTCGTGGGACCAGGAGCCGTTCGCCGCGTGCACCAGCCCCGCGAGCCGCTCGGGCTTCACCGATGGCCGCCACCGCTTCGAAGTGCGCGCGACCCGTGACGGGCTCACCGACCTCACGCCGGCCTCAGAGCCG
>JAEUJR010000750.1 GCA_016793585.1 Archangium sp. | reverse complement strand
GTCGCGAGGCTTCGGCCGTCGAGATCTCCAGGCGCTCCCGCCGCCAGCGCTTCGAACACCCCGACGCCCACGGCGCCTTTCGGAAACCACGCGAGCAGGCGGCCTGGCAGCGGGTCCTTCCCCGTGATGCGCCTGGCGATCCACAGCAGCGGCCGCAGGAGCAGCGGAGGTCTCTGCGGCGGCGACACCACGAGCGATTCCATGGCGCTGTGATGCCAGAACCGGGTGGCGCGATTCCAGCTACTCGGCCAGCCCGTATTCCTTCAGCTTGCGGCCGAGCGTGTTGCGGCCGATGCCGAGCAGCTTCGCCGCGTGGGTGCGGTTGCCCTGGGCGCGCTCGAGCACGCCGAGAATGTGGCGCTTCTCGACCTCGGCGAGCGTGAGCGTCTGATCGGCCGCGGCTGGCGCCTTCTCGGCGAGCTGGGCAGGCGGGGCGGGGAGCCGGTTGGCTTCGGGCAACGGCAGGTGCTCGGGCAGAATCTCGCCGTCGCACAGCACCACCGCGCTCTCGATGCAGTTCTCGAGCTCGCGCACGTTGCCAGGCCATTGGTAGGTCTTGAGGCGATCGAGCGCGGCGATCGAGAGCTTGGGCTCCTTGCCGATGTGGTGCTTTCGCGTGGCAGTGGCGATGAAGTGTCGCGCGATGCGCTCGAGATCTTCGGGGCCGCGATCGCGCAGCGCCGGCAGCACGAGCTCGACCACCTTGATGCGGTAGTAGAGGTCTTCGCGGAACTTTCCGTCGCGCACCATCTGGGCGAGGTCGCGGTGGGTGGCGGCGACGATGCGAACGTCGACCTGCACCGTCTGCGTTCCTCCGACGCGCTCGAACTCGCGATCCTGCAGCACGCGCAGCAGCTTCCCCTGCACCGGCAACGGCAGCTCGCCGAGCTCGTCGATGAAGACGGTGCCGCCGTTGGCGACCTCGAACTTGCCCATCTGCCGCTGCTCGGCGCCGGTGAACGCGCCCTTCTCGTGGCCGAAGAGCTCGTTCTCGATCAGCGAGCCGGGCAGGGCGGCGCAGTCGACCTTCACGAAGGGCTTGTCACGGCGGCGTGAGTTGACGTGCACGGCCCGCGCGAACAGCTCTTTGCCGGTGCCCGACTCTCCGCGGAGCAGCACGGTGGCGTCGGTGCCGGCGGCCTTCTGCACCACCTTGTAGATGGCCTGCATCGGCGCGGACTCGCCGATGACCTTGTTGAAGAAGTAGCCGACGGGCTGTTCGGGCCGTGCGCGCGCGCGTTTGAGCTCGGTGTAGAGCGACGTGGCCTGCAGCGCCTGGCTCACCTGGCCGGCGACGTCGGCCAGCCGCTTCTCGTCGTCGGCCTCGAAGCGCCCACCGCCGAGCTTGTTGAGCACCTGGAGCACGCCGAAGACGTCACCTGCGCCGTCGCGCAGGGGCACCGCGAGCAACGACGTGGTGCGGTAGCCCGTCATCTTGTCGATGTCGGGGTTGAAGCGTGACTCGTCTCGCGCCGACGGAATGTTCACCGGAGCGCCGCTCTCGGCCACTGCGCCCGCGACGCCCTGACCGAGCTTCAGGCGAATCTGTTTGATCTCGGGAAGGTGGGCCGCGCGGCTGAAGAGCTCTCCGCGGGGGTAGTCGACGAGGTACAGCGTGCCGCGGTCGGCCTGCATGGTGGCGGCGACACGATCGACGACCTGCGCGAGGAAGGCGTCGAGGTTGACCTCCTGACCGACCAGTCCGCCGACTGACAGCAACACGGAAGATGGATCGTCGGGCTTCTTCGTCATGGTGAGGCCAGCGAGGAGCGAGTCCATCGCGGCACCCGGAGCCGCACAAGCAGCAAGTGCACTCATTCGTGGGGCTCTCCCTTCGTCAGAGGGTGATGCGCTTGCCTTCACGCGCGGGCTCGGCGAGCGAGAAGATCTGCCGGGCCTGCTCAGCCATCGTCTCGACCTGGTCGTCGGTGTGCGAGGGGTCGTGGTGGAAGAGGAAGAGCCGGTGTGCGTCGGTGGCCTTCGCGATGCGCGCGGCCTCGATCATCGTCGAGTGGCCCCAGCCCTTCTTCGGCGGCCCGACTTTTCCGTCGTATTCGTCGGGCGTGTACTGCGCGTCGAGCACCAGGGCATCGACGCCTTCGATGACGCTGCCGAGCTCGCGCTTCAAGCCGTCGAGGGTGAGCTCGACGTCGGTGCAGTAGGCAAAGCGCTTTCCTTCGGCCTCGATGTGGTAGCCGATGCAGCCCTGCGGGTGCGGCAGCTCGACTGGCGTCACGCGGAAGGGGCCGGTCTCGATCACCTGGCCGTTCACGGCAGAGCGGAAGTCCATCTTCGCGCGCATGGCCGAGAGGGGAACGGGGAAGTTCGGCGGCTCCATCTGCTTCGAGAGCACCGAGCGCAGCTGCTGCTCGCCGTCGGCGCCGGGGCCGTACATGACGAACTCGGAGTTGGGCAGGTACGCCGGCGTGAAGAAGGGGAAGCCCTGAACATGGTCCCAGTGCAGGTGCGAGAAGAGCATCGTCGCCTTCACGGGCTGCTGCGCCAGCAACGTCTCGCCGAGCCCACGAATGCCGGTACCCGCGTCGAGAATCAGCCGATGCCCCTGGCTCACGACTTCGAGGCACGACGTGTTGCCACCGATGCGCGCGACGTTTGAACCAGAAGACGCCACGCTGCCACGAACACCCCAGAATCGAACTTCCATCGGTGAGCTCCCTGGTGCCCTGTGACGAAGATGCCGCAGGTGAGGGGAGCCTCAGCAGGCGTGATGCCAGCCGCGAAGTTCCCGGATCGTCGATGGAGGCGATGTGTGCTGCCCCACGGTGGAGCGGTGCAGTGCTCCAGTGCTGCTCAGTGGCGGCGGGCGAGCTGGCGCTCGATGGCCCTGATGCGGCGCTCGTGATCGAGGGCGCGACGATCGTTCTGTTGGCGGAACGCGGTGAAGCCGACGTTCATTTCTTCGCTGAGTGAAGTGATGCCGTCGTCGACGTCTTTGCGCAGCTGAACGACTTCGGTGCGAAGGCGCGTGAAGCCCTCGTGCATGCGCTCGTTCGTCTCGTCGAGGCGCTTGTTGGTCTCGTCACGCTTCTCATTCAGCCGGCTCAGCTCGGCCTGTATCTTCTCCAGCACTCGGAGCTGCAGCGTCGGAATGTCCGTCTCGGTTTTGTTGGTCATCGGCCGCACATGCCGCGCGGGTCTGACACTCACGAGGAGGCGGGCGCGCTGCGTCATCGTGAACGGAAGCGTCGCATCGTGAGGAACAACGCAGCAAGGCCCAGCTCGAGGCCGGTCGTCGCCGAACAGCCAGTCTTCGGAGCCGCGGGCTGCGTCATCGGAACCGGCTCGATGAACACCGGCTGCTTCTGACAGACACCGGCGTCGTTCTGGCCACGCCCGCAGAAGGAATCTGCCGGGCAGTCTGACTCGATCTCACACGTCTCGAGGCAGGTCGTCGGTGCTCCGGGAACGCCAGTGCAGGTCGTCGCTCCCAGACACCGGGTGAGGCCGATGGTGCATGCTCCACCGAGCACCGCTTCGGGCGGCTTTGGCTCGCACACCCGGAGGTTTCCCTGAGCGGCAACGCACTCGTCGGTCGCGGCACACTGCGCGTTCGTGAGGCACGTGGCGCGGCACGTCGTCGGTCGTCCCATCAGCGCGGTGCATGCGGTTGGCGCGACACAGCGCGAAACTCCCGGCGTGCAGGGCTGGCCCACCATCACCGGTGGCGCGCGCGGAACGCAGAGCCGAACCGAGTTCACGCCATCGACGCACTCGTCGCTCATCGCGCAGTTCGCGTCGGTGGTGCAGGTGAGTCGGCAGGTCGTCGGTCCACCCGGAAGCCCCGTGCAGGTCGTTCCACCAAGACAGCGCGTGACGCCCACCATGCACATCTCACCAGGCATCGCTTCCGGAGGCTTCCTCACGCACACGCGCGGCGCGCCTTGCCCTGGAACGCATTCATCCGTCGTCGCGCACTGCACATCAGTCATGCACGTACGGCGGCAGGCGGGCGGCGCTCCTGTCGCAGAGGCGCAGATGGTGTTCGACAGACAGAAGATCGCGTTCGGCGTGCAGGCTTGTCCTTCCATCGCGGTCGGCAGCTGCGGTTGCAGACACACCGAGCCCACACAGCTCGTGCCAGTCGGACACGTCGCGGTGCACGGTCTCGAGCAGTATTTGCTCGGACGTTGCGGGTCGGTTGCACACGTTCGGTACTGACACTGCGTGTCCTGTGTACAGGTGGCGAGCTCGGCGGTGCAGTCAGGGTCGAGGCGAGGACAGGCAAGCGTCGAGCAGAGCCCATCAGCCGCGCACTCGGCCGGGCAGTCGGGGTCGGTCAACAAGTTCTGGCACTGGCCGTTGCACGTTCCATCGGCGCCGCACACACAGTCGGGATCGGGCGTCGCACAGCCGCTCGCGCAGAGCCCGTCTTCGACGCAGGTCGCTCCTCCGTTGTCGGTGATGAACTGCCGAATGAACGGGCCGTAGAGATCGACGCGCGTGTCGAGCCCGTCCATGCAGTTGCCTGCGGGCTGCGTCCACGAGTGCACGCCCGCCACCCGCCGCACGCCATCACGCGCGGTGAGAAACGAAGGCCCGCCGGAGTCGCCGTTGCAGATGCCCGCGGTCGACATGTTCCCCAATTGAATGTGCTGCGTCGTCAGCCCCCGCAGCGGCAGCGTCACGTGTCGGCGGGTGCCTGCACCCGAACCTCCGCTCGACGTGATGCCGTAGCCGACGACCTTCATCGGCGGGCCGACGTCGGCCGCGACGAGGGCGCGATTCAGGTACGGCGACGGGGTGACACCAGCGATCGGCCCGGGCAGCTGCACGAGCCCGAGGTCGGTGTTCATGGGCGAACCGGCGCTCCAGCTCGGGTGTCGACGCCAGCTCGTGACGGGCACCCAGAGCGCGCTGTTCGTCGGCGGAGCGACGTCGAAGTCGTGAAAGAAGACGCCCGTGAGCGCGTAGCCCGCAGGCCCGCCGTTCTCGTTGAGGCAGTGCGCGGCGGTGAGCACCACGGTGGGCGTGATGACGGTGCCCGTGCACGCGAAGCCCTGCGTCAGGCCCGCATCGTTGGTGAAGACCGCGCGCAGCATGACGACGTCGCGAAAGCCGCCGTCATCGACGTTGGCTCCGACGAGCGGAGCGCGCTGCTGCGACGCTGCTTGCTGCTCGACCACACCGCAGCCCAGGCACAGGGCCACCAGCAGGAACGGGAGGCGCACCCGGAAGACTGTACCTCAGTCCTTCCAGAGCATCTTCCACGGGTTCTTCCGCAGGTCGGCGAGCAGCGACTTGAGATCGTCGTAGGCCTGCTTGTCTTTCATCAGCGCCCCGAGCGTTCCGTCACCGGCCTCGAGCTTCGAGAGCAGCTTGTCTGCGCGGCCCGCGAGCACGTCGACCTTCTCTCCGGCCGCCTGGTACTTCACGATCATGTCCTTGAGCCGCTTGCCGTCTTCTTCGGTGAACTGACCCGACACCGCCGCGATGCCTCCGAGCGCGGTCGAGGCCTTCTTCGAGAGGTCGGGCAGATCGTTCTTCGCGACGCGGGCTGCGCTGGCGGCGTCGTCGAGCATCATCGTGGTGCGGCCACCGGGCTCCATCTCTTTGCGGGCGATCGCGGCGAGCACCCTCAGATCCTTCGCGGCCACCGCGAGCTCCTGCGCGAGATCTTTGATCTGCGTGCGGTTCTCGGTGAGCACGCCGTCGACCGTCGTGGTGAGCCCACCGAAGCCGGTCACCAGCTTCGACACGGCTTCGGGGTCGCTCTCGAGCACCTTCGACGCCGAGTCGAGGAACTTGGCGAGGCGGTTCGAGACGATGTCGATGCGGGGCGCGTCGACGCCACGAATCGGAACGGACGCGACGTGCGGCTGCGGATTGCTGCCGGGCCAGATCTCCAGGTACGGCTCACCCAGCGGGCCCTGGCTCGAGATGGTGATGGCACAGTCGGTGCGCAGCGCCTTCTCGGTCGCCTCCGAGATGCTCACGGTCATTTTCACCGGCATCGGGTCGCCATGGTCGTCGCGCCGATCGGCGAGCAGCTCGATCGCGTCGACGCGGCCCACCACCACGCCCCCCAGCTTCACGGGAGCGCCCTTCACGACGTTGCCGGTGTGCGAGAAGTCGATGGTGACGTTGCGGCCGCTCGAGAACGAGAGCTCGCCCATCGAGTAGAGCAGCCCCAGCGTTCCCACGACGGCGGCCAGCAGCAGCGCGCCCACCTTCAGCTCGAGACGTGACTCGTCCATACGCCCTCAGCGCTTACTTCGGCCCTTCGAGAAAGCCTGCTTTTTGACCCTGGTAGCCGATGACACCCTGACGCACCTCGACCACTCGATCGGCCAGCCGTTCGAGCGCGGCGTAGTCGTGGGAGACGACCATGGCGCCCAGCCCCGCGTCGCGCACGGCCTCGAGCGCCTCGTTCACCTGATTGGCCGCGACCTGATCGAGCCCCGTCGTCGGTTCGTCGAGCAAGAGACACACGGGCTCGAGCACCAGCGCGCGGGCGATGGCGGTGCGCTTCCGAATGCCGGGCCCCACCTGCGGAGGATAGCGATCTCTGAGCGCGGAGAGCCCCATGCGCTCGATCGCGCGATCGATGCGGCCGTCGTTCGGCAGCTCCTTCGCCGCGAGCGCCACGTTCGCCTCGAGCGTGAGCCAGTCGAGCAGGGCAGGGCCTTGAACCAGGTACGGCACCCTGGCCCGCAGCCCCGACAGCTGGCGCTCGGGCATCGTGTCGACGCGCCTGCCGAGCAACGACACCGCGCCCGCGTCGGGCTTGAGCAGCCCCACCGCCAGCCGGCACAGCACGCTCTTCCCCGAGCCGCTCTTGCCGACGATGAACGTGAGGCCGGTGAGCGGAATCGAGACCGACAGGCCGTCGAGCACGGTGACTTCGCCGAAGCGCTTCACGATGCCTGTGAGCTCGAGCGTCTCCACTCACACTCCAATCAGCAGGAAGGCCGCCGCCACCACGAAGTCGATCAGCAGACAGCCCATGGAGGCGTCGACGACGGCGGCCGTGACCGCCTCCCCGACTGCGGGCGCGCCGCCCTTCGCCTTGAGCCCACGTGCGGCCGCCGCGAGTGGAATGAAGGCACCGCAGAACAGGGCCTTCACCAACGCGCACAGAATGTCGGTGGCATCGACGAAGCGGGCGTCGGTGAACGCGCTGCCATCGGCCCCGAAGGCGATCGTCACGACCAGCCTCGCTGAGGCCGCAGCCGCCACCGTTCCGATCACCATCAGCGAAGGCAGGGCGATCAGCGACGCGATGAGCCGGGGCGTCACCAGCTCGGCGATGGGATCGGCGGCGCAGAGCTCGAGCGCTTCGATCTGCTCGTTCACCGACATCGCGGCGATCTCGGCGCTGGTCGAGGCTCCGACGCGCGAGGCGGCGAGAACGGCGACGAGCAACGGCGCGAACTCCCGCAACATCAGCTCGAAGTACGCAGGCCCGACGACGGTGATGTTGCCGGTGTACTTGCGCGTCTGTGCCCAGGCGATCGTCACCATCACCGCGCCGAAGAAGGCGAGACCCGAGATGATCAGCAACGACGAGTTCGAGCCGATCTCCACCAGCTGCACTGCGGTCGCGCGCCGATCGACGCCGCGCCGGCGAATGGCCGAGAGCGTGCGGGCGAAGAGGATCGCCGGGGCGCCGAAGATGCGAAGGAGCGCGTTCACCCGAAGACCCTCGTGAGGAACGGGGTGAGGAGCAGATCGAGCGAGAAGATCGCCGCGCAGCTCAACACGACCGCCGACGCCGCGGCCTGCCCCACGCCGACCGCGCCGCCCTTCGCGCGGAGCCCGGCCACCGTCGACACCAGCGCGATGGCGAGCCCGAACGCCAGCGTCTTCGCGAGCCCGCCGACCAGATCGCCGACGCGCAACATGTCCTGGTACGAGTCGAAGAAGACGCGCAGCGGAAGCCCCAGCGAGAAGTACGACGAGACCGCCTCGAAGCAGACGGCGACGAGGAAGGTCACGCTGCCCAGGCAGGTGATCGCGACCGCGCTGCCGACGACCCGCGGCGCCACGAGAATGCGGAACGGATCGAGCGAGATACCGCGCAGCCCTTCGATCTGCCCGTTCACGTTCAGCAGGGCCAGCTCTGCCGCGTTGCGCGCGCCGATGCGTGCGGCCATCACCAGCCCGAGCAGCAGCGGCCCGAACTCCCGCGTCAGCGCGTAGCCCGCCGCCCAGCCCGTGTAGAGCCGCGCGCCGAACTTCACGGCATAGACCCCCGCCTGCAGCACGACCGTCGAGCCGATCAGCATCGCGGCCATCAGCGCGAGGGGAAGCGAGCGATAGCCGAACAACACGATGCTGCGGAAGAGCTCGCGGCGATCGAGCCGGGGCAGGTTCAGCGTCGTGCGCGCGAGCACGAGCGCGAGGGCCCCCGTCAAGCGGGCGATTGCCAGCGCGAAGGCGCCGATGGTGCGAATCACGCGACGCTCCCCAGCCGGCCCTGTTCGAAGCGCAGCACCCGAGCGAGCGGCAACGACGCCACGGGATCTGGCAGCGCTGTGACCAGCGTTCGCCCGCGTGAGACCTCGAGCAGCAGCTCGGCGATCGATCGCTCGGTCGAAGGGTCGAGCCCCGCGAAGGGATCGTCGGCGAGCAGAATCGACGGTTGCGCCACGATCGCGCGGGCGACCCCGACGCGCTTCTTCATGCCGCCCGAGAGCTCTTCCGGCCGCTTACCGTGGGCCGCCGCGAGCCCGACCCGCTCCAGCACCGCTCGGGCGCGCTCCATGGCTTCATCGTGGGGCACCTGTCGCTTCGTCAGCGGCAGCATCACGTTGTCGAGCACCGTCATCGAGTCGAACAGCGCGTCGCTCTGAAACACCATGCCGAACGAACGTTGGCGGCGTCGCCGCTCCTCGAGCGTCAGGCTCGCGACGTCATCGGCGCCCCACCGCACGTGGCCCGAGGTGGGCGGCTGCAGCCCGGCCAGGCACTTGAGCCAGGTCGTCTTTCCGCTCGCGGCTTGACCCGTCACCAGCACCCGCTCGCCGGGCGCGATGGTGACGGTGACGTCGAGGAGCGCGTCGACGCGGCCGAACCGAACGCACAGCGCCTCGCACGAGAGCGGTACTGCAGTCTGTTCGAGAGCCGCCGACACGACGGCGCGCAATGTAGACTCCAAGGCCATGGACTTCGAGGTCAGCGCGATGAACCTCGCTGCATTGGTGAAGGCGCTGCAGGCCGATGGCTCGGCGACGAAGGTGCTGGAGCGTGTCTCGCCACAGACCCGCGCGGTGCTCGAGATGCCGCACGCGCAGCGATGGCACCCGGGCGCCCTGGCGGTCGAGACGTGGGGCGCCATCATCGACACGTGCGGAGCCCCGAAGCTCGAGGCGCTCAACCTCGCGCTCACCAGGCAGTCGTTCGGGCCGATCGTTCGCCCGCTGGTGAAGGTCGCGCTGGCGCTCGGGGGCAGTTCGCCGGCCACCGTGCTGGCGCGCCTCGACGACGCCATCAAGGTCGCCACCCGCAACGTGCACGTCACGTGGGCGCCGCAGGGAGCCCAGGTGGGCTCCGTCACCTTCGAGTACCCCCGCGCGATGGTGCGCACCGACGTCATCGAGTTCGGCTGGCGCGGCGCGATGCGGTTCGGAGAAGAGCTGACGGGCAAGACGCTGCACTTCGGGGCGTTTCAGATCCTCTCCGATCGGCGCTTCATGTTCCCCGTGCGTTGGTGACGGGTTGACGGCGGGCCCCGGCCTCACGCAAGAGCGTCTGCGTGCGGTGGTGCCTTCTCAGCTTCGTCGTGGCCGGGTGTCTGCCGACGATCGACGTCTCGCCTCCGCTGGTGTGCGACGTGGGCGACGCAGGCATCTCGACCCCGGGTGGAGCGGCGGTGCTGATCGATCGGCCGCTGACGGTGATCGCCAGTCGTCGTGCGCCAGCGTGTCCACCCTCGCTCGACGTGACGCTGCAGGCCACCGTCGCCGATCCCTCCGCCTTCGCGGTTCCGTTCACGCTCGCGGGGCCGTTCGCGCGGGGGCAGTTCGTGTCGGCCGAGGTGACGTTCACGCCGACGCGCCCGGGCCTGCACCGGGTCGAGGTCACCTTCGATCCAACCCTTGGTCGCGCCGCGAACGAGGTGCTGGCCGTGGAGCCGATGCGCCTTGGCACCCGCGTGGGCTCGGTCGACTCGAGCGTTCGTTGCCAGGCCGAAGACGTGACCCCGAAGGGTGCCTGGGTGTGCCTCGAGGCAGGGGCCTCGCAGGTCTCGGTCTGGCGCGCAGGCATGCAGCTGCAGTCGTTCACCGCGGTCGGCTTCGCACGGGTCGACGAGGTGGTCTGGCTGTTCGGCCGTGGAAGCGTCGAGCGCTTCGTCGATCTCGGCGGTGACGTGCTGGTGCGCGAGCCAGACGCGCTGCTCAAGCTCGATGCCGATCTCGCCGAAGGTGAGCTGGTGGCGGTCGATCGTGACGCGGTGCTGGTGGTGAACGAGGGCGCAGTGCACTTGCACACGCGGGTGGGGCAGGGGCTCGAGCGCGCGCCGCCGGTACTGCTGCCTCGGGGGCTCTGCCTGGGGAGCTCGCGGGTGATGCCCGTCTCGAGAACCGAGCTCGCGCTCTCGTGCGGCTCCCGCCCTGACTGGCTGCGGTTCTGCCGCGTGCCGCTCGACGCGACGGCGATGACGCGGTGCCGTGAAGTGCCGGGCCGGCTCGCGGGTGCCTCCATCGACGGGTTGTGGCTCGCGAACGCGCAGACGCTCACCTTCACCACCCTCGAGGGCGACACGTCGCTCACGTTGCCGGCCGGGTGGTCGATCGCGTCGTCGCGGCGCCTGGCTCAGGCCTTCTCGCCGCTGGTGATCGACGCGCCGGGGCGCGCTTTCCTGCCGCGCGTGACGAGCCAGGCCATCGTGCTGAGCGCGCCCCCCGAGGGGCTCTCGTTGCAGGCGTTCGGGTCGCAGCGGGTGCTTTTCGAGGGCCTCGACGGCCGGCTCGCCACCACGCCCTGAGTCAGCGTTTCCCGAGGAAGCGCTTGATCGACACCTTGCGGAAGCTGCCGATCACCTGGCGCACCATGGCGGTCGAGAAGAGGAACACGGTGGCGCCGATGCCGAGCAGCCCCATCACGGGAATGCCGGCGATCTCCCATTGCTTCGGCGCGAACGCGAGGAAGGTGCCGATGATGAAGCCGCACGCGCAGAGCCCGGCGCAGGCCACGACCGCGAGCGCGCGCAGGTTGCTGTTGAGCGACTCGACCTGATCGTCCTTCAGGGTGATCGTGAACTTGCCCGACTCGAGGTCGAGCATGATCTGCTGTAGCTGCAGCGGCAGATCGCTCGCGGCGCTCTGCAGGCGCAGCAGCGTCTTCATCGCGTTGCCCTGCAGCTGCGAGGGGTCGTAGCGCTCGGCCATCATCTTCCGCGCGTACGGCATGAAGATCTCGCCGATGGGCATCTCGGGGTACAGCGAGCGCAAGATGCCCTCGATGGCGACCGAGGCTCTCGCGAGAATGGCGTATTCGCGCGGCACCTTGACGCGGTACTTCACCGCGAGGTTCAGCAGGTCGCGCACCAGCGCCTTCGCGTTCACGTCCTTGATCGATGTCGGCAGGTACGCGTTCAAGATCGCGTCGATGTCGGTCTTGAAGGTGTGCAGGTTCGCGCGGCTCTCGGGCGTGCCGAGGCGGTAGAGCTGGCGGGCCACCGACTCCGAGTCTTTGAGCGCGACCGCGAGGATCAGCGAGATCAACGCCTCCTGCATCTGGTGCGTCACGCGGCCGACGAGCCCGAAGTCGATGAGCGCCAGCACAGGCCCCTCGAGAATGAGCAGGTTTCCCGGGTGCGGGTCTCCGTGGAACAGCCCGTCTTCGAAGAGCTGCTTGAACGCCTCTTCGAGAATGATGTTCGCGAGCTTCTTCTTGCCCGCCTCGTCGAGCTGCGCGTTCGACAGCTTGGGCCCCTCGAGGAACTCGAGCGTCAGCACCGTGCGGCCAGACAGCTCGTCGTACACCTTTGGAATGCGCACCGTCGGGTGGTTCTCGTGCGCCCGCATGAACGCGCGCACGTTCGAGGCCTCGTTCAAGAAGTCGAGCTCTTCGTGAACGGCCTTGTCGAACTCCTCGATGATGGTGGTCGGCGAGGTGATGCTGACCTCTTCGATCACCGCCTCGAGCGCGCGGGCGATGCCGTGCAGCACCGAGAGATCGGCCCGCATGCGCTCGGTGATGCCGGGCCGCTGCACCTTCACGACGACGCCGACGCCATCGTGGGTGGTCGCCTTGTGCACCTGCGCCATCGAGGCCGCCGCGATCGGCGTCTCGTCGAACTCGCGAAACAGCTCCTCGAGCGGCCGGCCGAACGCCTCCTGCATTTGCTTGCGCACGTCCTCCATGCCGAAGGGCGGCACCCTGTCCTGCAGGGTCGACAGCTCTTCGATGAACTCGGCGGGCAGCAGATCGCCACGCGTCGACAGCACCTGGCCCAGCTTCACGAACGTCGGCCCGAGCTCGGCCAGCATCATGCGAAAGCGCCGGGCGAAGGGCATCGCCTGCGTCTGCGCGTCGCCTTCCATCTTCGCGTCGGGGAGGATCTTCTTGAGGCCACTGCGCTCGAACAGGTCGGCAAAGCCGTACTTGCCCGCGATGATCGCGATCTGCCGCAGCCGGTTCAGGTCCTGAAAGGCGGAGCGAATCACCCGGCCACCGTCTCACGAGCAGAGCCGTTGATCAAAGAAGCGTCACCGCCTGCCAGGCAGGGGAAACGTCTCGTCGTGCGTGTCGATCAGCCGGGTGAAGTTCGTCATCGAGACCGAGAGGCTCGGCGAGAGCGCGCGCACGTGGTGCCACCAGCCTGCAGGCAAGAACAGCGCTTCGCCGGGGCCGAGGGTGACGGTCAGGCGCTCCACGTGGGCGAGGTAGGGGAAGCGCCTCACGTCGAAGTTCTCGGCGTCGATGAGCGAGTAGTAGCTGAGCACGTCGCGCAAGAGCTCGGCGTTGGCCGGGTCAATCAGGATGAAGCGCTTTCGCCCGCGCACCTGACAGAAGAGGTTGTTGGCGGTGTCGTGATGCAGCGGCGTCACCGTGCCGCCCGGCCCCACCCACAGGTAGCTCAAGCCCTCGAGCCGCCGATCGAGAATGCCACCGAAGAAGCCCAGGTCGCCTCGCAGCGGCCGCAGCGCCTCGGCGTCGAGCCCGTTGTTGCGTGCCACCATGTAGCGGGCGTTCGACGTCTTCACGCGCTGAATCCACGAGATGAACTCGCGCAAGGTCGTCGGCTCACTCAGCCGGTTCACGTTGAGATCGTAGAAGTCCGTCGTCTCGCGGTGCTCCATCACCTCGACCGGTGCGTCACCCACCGTCTTCGAGAGGAACGCCCACGTCCACCGGCGGAGGGCCTTCCAATCGTTCATCATGCCGGTGATCACGATCGGCCGATTCGGTGCGTACGCCCGCTCGATGAACTGGCGCGGCGTCAGGCGCTTCACCCGCGGAACCGTGCGGCGGGTCGGGTCGAGTCGCCCGGCCTGCAGCCTGATTCGGCCCTGCCACTCGAGCCGCGCGATGCGGCTGACGAGATCGCCGAACTCTTCGGCATGGGGGCTGTGCTCGAGCGTGCGGAGGAACGCCTTGACGCCCGTCACCGGAACGTCGGCGGGCAGGGCCGCGAGGATCTGATCGACAGGGACGTCGCGAAACCATGCCTCGGTCAACCAGGTGCGAACGTCTCGGGGCAGGGGCATCGAACGTCTCGGAGGGAAAAATGGGGCACCGCTTGCACACGGGCCGGGGCTACGGTGTACATCGCTTAGTCTCGTCTCTCACCCCGGGGAACCACGATGCCTCGCATCAACAAACCGCTCACCAGTGCCAACCCGTTCGCGAGCACCAAGCCGCTCGCGAGCAACAAGCCGCTCAAGTCGACGCCGAAGCCGAAGCCCACGCCGCCCGAGCCGCTGAAGTCGGCGAACCCGGGCTGGAAGCCGCTGAAGTCGGCGAAGCCCGCGAAGTCGTCGCCGCAGCCGCTGAAGTCGGCGAAGCCGCCCGCTCGCACCGTTCCGCTCAAGTCCATTCCGCCGCAGCCTGCGCCGCTCAAGTCGGTTCGTCCGGACCGCTCGGTGCCCCTCGCGTCGATTCCTCCGCAGCCGCCGCCCCTGAAGTCGATTCGCCCGCAGCCCCTCGAGTAACGGGCGCTCGCAGTCGATGACGTCTTTCACCGTGCCCCCGGGTGTCCAGCGATGGCTCCGGGGGCGTGGTTTTTTCGTCGACTCGTCGGCGACCGCTGCCATCGCCTCCAGTCGCAACCTCACCTTCGTGGTGCGGCGGCGTGGGGGGCGAGCGCTGGCGAAGTTCGCTGCCACCGCCGACGACCCCTGGAGTGCCCGCGAGCAGGCGCTGCTTCGGCACCTCGACGGCGGCCCTGGTTCGTTCTCGACGCCAGTGGTCCTCGAGGGCGCGCGCGGGCGATTCCTCGTCTCGTGGCTGCAGGGCTCGACGACCTACGCCCGCCGACGGGTGAGGCCCCACGTCGCGGTCGATGACGACGCACGAATCGGCAAGGCGCTCGCTCATTTTCACGCGACGCCCGGAAGTTCGAAGCAACGCGTCTCGGGCGAGCTGATCGAGCGCCTCGTCTGGACGACGCCGGAGGACTACGCAGGGCTCGGGCCTGCCTCCCTCTCGTTGTGGAGGGCCGTGCAAGCGCATCGATCGGCGCAGAGGCGGCTGACGGCGCTGCTCACGTTCGACCGAACGATGACGGCGCTGTGCCATGGCGATCTGCGACAGGCGAACGTCTTCGTTCATCGCGGGCGGGTCGGCTTCGTCGATCTCGAGCTCGCTGGCCTCGGAGACCCCGCCCGCGATCTCGGCATGTGGATCGCCGAGGAGCTGGGCTCGTACCTGGTGCCGCGCGATCGCCTCGAAGCGACGACGTTGCCGCAGCTGCGGGCGCGATTGAGCGCGTTCATGACTGCGTGGGCCCGGCAGGCGGAAGTGCTCCAGCTTCCCGGCCAGACCGGCCACCGCGAGCGCGCCATCGCCTGGGCAGGAGAAGCGCTCCTTCGGCGCACCTACACGATCACCTTTCACGACGGCGCGTGGGGAGAGCCCGAGCTGCACGTCACGCGCTCTGCCCTTGGGCTGCTGACCCAGCCCCGGTTCTGGGCCCGCCATTTCCTGGGGGCGCCATGACGCTCGAGCGAACCCTCGAGGAGGTCGCCGCGAAGCTTCGTTGGACGAAGCGTGGCCTCGTGCTGCCCGATGGGAAGACGGCACAGAGGGCCGACGCCGCGCAGGCGCTGGAGGACTGGCTCTACGCGAACGTCTTCATCGACTGGCGCCGCTCCGAGGGGCGCTTCGCCGATTCGCTCGGAGGCTCGCCCGAGTTCATCGCGTCGTTGCTGGCGGCAGCTCACGGCGCGACGTGGTTCATGCCGCACTTTCGCGTCTTGTCTCGTGAGGCGCGCGGGCTCTTCGTCTTCAACACCGAGATCCGGTTGTTCCTGCGCGACGCCTCGCAGCTGCGGCCTTCCACGGCGGTGGCTGGCGACAGCGTGTCGGTGAAGCTGCCGTGCGCGCGCGAGGCCGCGATGCCCGGGTATTTCTGCTTCAACTCCCGCGCAGGCCGGTTCTCTGACGATCGGCCCCACCTGAAGGTGTACCTGAACGTCACCCCTCGCCACGCGCCGACGATGTTGCACGCGCTGTTGCATGATCGATCGCTCGCGAAGATTCGTTTCGACGGAAAGATCGCGAACGACCCCGACGCCTTCGGCCGCCGCGACACCATGCTCCTCTACGTCGACCCGCGCGGCATCGTGCCGGTGTTGCGGGTGGTGCTTCGTCACCGCAAGGGGCTTCGCCCTCACACGCCGCCGTTCGTGTTGCAGGTCGCGCCTGGGCTGGGCGTCGCCGAGTCTCCCCTCGGCAGTCACGAGAGCTTCGGAGCGCAGCGCTGCCGCCTCGTCGCCGAAGGACTCCTCGCGTGGGTCCATCGGCCGTCGCTCAGCGTGGTCAGCGCCGTCGCCTCACGCTTCTCGGCCGAGGGGCTCGACCTGACGCAGCCGTGGCTCGGCTCACTGTCTTCGACCTGGGTGTCGAGGGTGACGAAGGCGCTGCCTCGTCGAGCTCGGTGATCAGCTGCCGCAGGTATTCGTGCAGACGCCCCACCTCGAGCATCGGAACTCGCCAGTGCGCCCTGGTGAGGAAGTGCTGCGCGAGCAGGGTGCTCACGTGATCGCCCCACGTCGGCAGCGGCATCATGAGATCGAGATGCCACGACTCCTCGAGCGTCTCGGTGGCGTGCCAGGTGCCGCGGGGCACGAACATGATCGAGCCCGGCTTCAGCACCACCTCGGTCGCGTCCTTCGGCAACTTCGTCGCGAGCGGCCGGTGCAGCTGCGCCGCCAGCGACGGAGGCACGGGA
>JAEUJR010000365.1 GCA_016793585.1 Archangium sp. | reverse complement strand
GAGCTCTTCTCGTTTCTGATGCGGCGGGCGCGTCAACAGAACCTGGCGCAGCGCCGCCTCATGCTCGGGCTGAAGATCAGCGCCTGGAGCAGCGTGGGCATGTGGATCACCGCGTGGATGTTCGACGTCAGCGTGACGGCGGCGATGACCATGTACTTCGTGCAGGTCGCCTCGAACTGGCTGATCTCGGCGGCGCTCTGGCAGCAGCGCGCGGCGCGGGTGGGCGTGGCGATCGCGTTGGCCGCGGTCGCCGCCCTCGCCTTCCCCCGCTTCGTGTTCGCGCTCGGCGGGCTCGCCTCGGGCATCGGCTTCTCGCTGATGGGCCTGTCGATGCGCACCCGGAGCCATGACACGGCGCCGGGCTGAGCTCAGTCCTCCATCTTGAAGAGATCTTCGACGTCTTTCTCGGTGAGCGCCTTGCCCACGTCGGCGTCGGTGCCCAGCACGCCTGCCGCGAGCTCACGTTTGCGCTGCTGCAGCGCGAGGATCTTCTCCTCGACGGTGTTGCGGGTGATCAGCTTGTAGCTGAACACCGAGCGCGTCTGACCGATGCGGTGTGTGCGATCGGTCGCCTGATCTTCGACGGCCGGGTTCCACCACGGGTCGTAGTGAATGACGTAGTCGGCCGCGGTCAGGTTGAGGCCGGTGCCACCCGCCTTGAGCGAGATGAAGAACACGGGCGGCCCGTCGGGCGCGTTGAACGCGTCGACCTTGGCCATGCGATCCTTCGTGCGGCCGTCGAGGTACAGGTAGCCGAGCTTCTTCGCGTCGGCCTGCTCCTTGAGCAGCTCGAGCATCTCGGTGAACTGGCTGAAGATCAGCGCGCGGTGGCCTTCACGAACGAGCTCGTCGACGAGCTCTCCGAAACGTTCGAGCTTGGCCGAGGGCGGCAACGAGGTGCCGGGCGGCAGCTTGAGCAGGCGGGGATCGCAGCAGACCTGCCGCAGCTTCATGAGCGCCGAGAGAATCGAGATGCGCGACTTGTTGAAGCCCTGCTTCTCGATCTGGTCGTAGACCTTGCGCTTCGTCTCCTGCAGCACCTCGCGGTACAGCGCCTGCTGGCCCGCGTCCATGTCGACCCAGGTGACGACCTCGGTCTTCGGAGGAAGATCCTTCGCGACCTCGGTCTTCAGCCGTCGAAGGATGAACGGGTGAATGCGCTTCTTGAGGCGCTCCCGCGTGTCCATGTCGCCCTGCACCATGATCGGGTGCTCGAAGCGCTCGTTGAACGCGTCGGAGCTGCCGAGGAAGCCGGGCATGAGGAAGTCGAAGATGCTCCAGAGCTCTGAGAGCCGGTTCTCGAGCGGGGTGCCGGTGAGCGCCACGCGGCTGTCGGCGTCGATCGTCTTGCACGCCTGGGCGGTGGCCGAGTCGGCGTTCTTGATGTTCTGGGCCTCGTCGAGAATGACGGTGCGGAACTTCACCTGCTTGAGCTGATCGATGTCGCGGCGAATGAGCGAGTAGCTCGTCAGCACCACGTCGACCTTCGCGAGCATGCCGATGTTCTCTTTGCGGTCGGCGCCGTGCCACGTGAACTTCGAGAGCGACGGCACGAAGCGCTCGATCTCGCGCTCCCAGTTCGGCAGCACCGACGTCGGGGCGACGACGAGCACGGGCTTCGAGCCGTGTTCGGTCTTCACCTTCAGGAGCAGCGACAGCGCCTGCACCGTCTTGCCCAGCCCCATGTCGTCGGCCAGCACGCCCGACAGCCCGTGACGGAAGAGGAACCAGAGCCACGAGAGCCCCGCCTCCTGGTAGTGGCGCAGCTCGGCCTGCAGGCCTTCGGGCGCCTTCACGGGCGGAATGCCGTCGACCTCTTTGAGCTCGGCGATGGCGCGGCGGGCCTTGGCCTCGATCTCGACGTCTCCGATGGTGGCGAGCAGATCGAGCGCGGTGGCGTGAAAGAGCGGCAGCTTCGTCGTCTTCTTGCCCGGCAGCGCGCCGGCTTCTTCGAGCAACGTCGCGGCCGTCTTCAGCTCGGCGAGATCGACCTCGGCGAACGAGCCATCTTTGAGCGCGATGAACTTTCGCCCCGACTCGAGGAACATGCGCACGGCCCCGAGATCGACCGACTGATCTTCGCTGACGAAGTCGGCCTCGAGATCGAACCAGTTCACCGACGTCATGTTGACGCGAATGCGCGGGCGCAGCTTGGCGCGCATACGCAGCTTGGGAGGCGCGGCGGCGAAGATCTCCCACGTCTTCGGCAGCCCGGAGCGGCCGTTGGCCCAGAAGTCGATCGCCTTGTCGCCGAGCGCTTCGTACGAGCTGGTCGCGTCGTCCCACCGCAGGCCCGCGTCGACGAGCACCTTGCCGGCGGTGCGCTCGAGCTCGTCACGACGCAGGAAGAGCTTGCGCGCGTCTCCCGAACCGCCGCTCGCGTAGCCGAGGTAGCGCGCCGTTGGAGAGACCGGCACCGTCACCGCCTGGCCATACCGCGCGGCGAGCTGCGCCTTCACGTAGTCGGCGCGGCCCTCGAGCGTGAGGATGAAGCTGGGTTCGCTGGTGTCGTCGACGTCGATGCCGTCGGCCTGCAACGAGAGCCGGTAGCGCGGCAGGTGCGCGGCGAAGAACGACAACGTGCGATCGAGCTGCGCCGGAGGGAACGACATCTGCGGCTCGAGCATCCACTTGCGCAGCATGCGCGGCGGGAAGTCGGGCTCGAGCACCATCGCGGTCTGACCGGCGACGACCCACGTACGGCGGCCGCACAACACGATCACGTCTTTGAGCTGCAGCGTGGTGCCGTCGGGCAGCGCGACGTCGACACGCGCGGTGGCGCCTTCGGGGCGGTTGCTGAGCTTGATGACGGGGCGCGCGGGCTCGGTGCTGAAGACGAGCGCGGTGCCGCGGTACACGACCCGCCGGGTGCGCACGACCTCGAAGAAGTCGGCCGCGTCGTCGTCACCGAGAACGATCTTCGAGTCGAACCGAATCTCGTGGCGCCCGAGTTCCTGGAACACGCGCTCGTCGGCCGGCGTGATGCGCGTGCCCGCGGCGAGCAGCCGCTTCACGTGCACCGGGCCCTTTGCCTGCTGATCGGCGCGCCGCGCCTCGACGACCCACGTGCGACCGCCGGTCTGCGCGTTGGTGGGCGTGATTCGATAGACGAACTCGAGATCGGGCAGCGCCGAAAGCCCGAGCCAGTTCTCGAGCTTGGCGACGGTGGGTACTCCGACGGGGTCGACGGGGTCGACCTGCGGGGCTGGCGTCTCGGCGTCGAGCGGCGAAGCCTCTTCTTTCTCTTCGGGCTCTTCGGGCGCAGGGGTTGCGGCGGCCTTCGCAGGCGCCACGCCAGCGGCCGTCTGCGCGGCTCGAATGCGCGCGAGGTAGATCAGCGCGACGGCGACGACGTGTTTGCAGTGCGGGCCGTACTTGCCCCACGCATCGCACGTGCAGCTCGACTCGATCTTTCCGGGCTCGGCGGGAGCGACCTGCACGTCGTACTTCTGGCCTTCACTGCCAGTGACACGCGCGGCGATGCCGATCTCGGTGCGGCCCAGCATCGAGACGCGGCGGGCTTCGGCATACTGCCGGCCCTTCTTGAAGGTGGTGGGTTCGACGTCGTCGCGGAGGCTCTTGAGCCAGAGGCCGTCATCGGGAGGAAGCTTCGTGGTGGGGGCGTTCATGTCAGAGGGCGAACGGCGCACGTAACAGCAGTTCCGAGGCGGTGCTACTCCCGGGTTGCCCCTCGTTCAGGCCGGGTGTAGGTGCGCGCCTCATGCGTTTCGCTCTCGCCCTCGTCACGTCCGTCGTGGTTCTCGGCTGCTTCGATCCCGGCAACATCGACCCTGACGGCGGCTCGCGCATTCGCGTCAATTGCGACACCGTCTCGACCACGTGGCCGGCGCTGGTGACCGATCTGAACGGCGCCATCGTGGTCGGCGCCGACGTGACCGCGATCAACGAAGGCAACCTGTCGCTCAAGTCGACCGGCAAGACCGACGCGCGCGGCGTGTTCCTCGTCGACGGCAAGGTGGTCGGCGTCGGAGCCGTCTCGGTGACGGCGACGTTCAACGGGCTGACCTCGAACGTCGGGCGCTTCACCTTCACGCCAGCGGAGTGCGCGGGTTCGGTCGTCGAGCCCCGCGATCTTCGCCTTCAGCTGCAGCGCTGAACTCCGGGCTCATGAGCAAGAAGCGCTCGCTCACCGAGCTGCGGCAGAAGTACCTGCGTGACGGCGCCACGGTGCCCTCGACGCTGGTGTCGACGCTCGAAGCCGATGGACGTGCGGGGGCGCTGGCGCTCGCGAAGGCGCTCAAGGCTCGGCAGGCCGAGAACCGCTCCGAAGGGCAGCGGCTGCGGCACATGCTCAAGTTCGAGAACGAGCTGTGGGCGCAGGGCTTCAAGTTGATCGCTGGCGTCGACGAAGCGGGAGCCGGCCCGTGTGCGGGGCCGATCGTCGCAGGGGCTGCGATTCTGCCGCTCGGGTACAAGCTGCGCGGCCTCGACGACTCCAAGAAGATCCTCGACGAAGCGAAACGTGACGAGTTGGCCGAAGCGGTGAAGCGCGACGCGGTGGCCTGGGCCGTAGGCTGGTGCAGCCACGCCGAGATTGACGAGATCAACATCTACCAGGCGGGTCTGCTGGCCATGCGTCGCGCGGTCGAAGGCCTCAAGGTGAAGCCCGACTACCTGCTCGTCGATGCGCGCCGCGTGCCGGGCGTGCCACAGCCGCAGCAAGGCATCATCAAGGGCGACGCGCAGAGCCTGTCGATCGCCGCGGGCGCGATTCTCGCGAAGACGACCCGCGATCGGCACATGAACGAGCTCGGCAAGAAGCACCCCGAGTACGGCTTCGAGCAGCACAAGGGCTACCCGACGCCAGAGCACTTCGCGGCGATGGAGAAGTTCGGCGTGCTCGACTTTCACCGCAAGAGCTACGCGCCGGTGCGACGCGCGATGGGGCTCGAGCCCGAGCAGCAGGAGCTGTTCGCGAGCGCGCCTGCTTTGGCGAAGAAGCGCTGACGTTCAGCGGCGTGTCAGCTCGGGCACCATCAAGCGAAACGCCCGACCGCGGTGCGACAGGCCCGACTTCTGGTCGTGGGTGAGCTCGGCCAGCGTACGGCCGTCGGGCAACTCGAAGATCGGGTCGTAGCCGAAGCCATGCGCCCCCCGCGGGACGCGCCCGATGCGCCCTTCACAGGTGCCGCGCGTGAAGACGACGTCACCGGAGGGGCTGCACAGGCACAACGAGCACACGAACCGCGCGCTGCGCTTCGCGTCGGGAACGTTCACCAACTCGGAGAGCAGCTTCGTGATGCGCTCCGAATCGGTCGGCGCGTAGCGCGCGGAGTACACGCCGGGCCGGCCGTCGAGGCCGACGACCATGAGCCCCGAGTCGCTGGCCAGGGCCCACACCCCAGCCGCCGTCGCGACCGCCCTCGCCTACAGCTCGGAGTTGCCT
>JAEUJR010000714.1 GCA_016793585.1 Archangium sp. | reverse complement strand
GTGAAGGCCGAGCTCGCCGAGCTGGGGCCGAAGCTGTCGGCCGACGACAAGCGGCGCCTCGATCAGCACACCGAGTCGGTGCGTGAGATCGAACGTTCGCTCGGAGGCATGGCGGCGCAGGTGCCGCAGTGCACGACCTTCGCGACGGGCGCGACCTTCGACGCCTACTCGCAGGACAAGTGGTGGGACGCGGGCCGGCTGTTCGGGAAGATCTCGGCCATGACGTTCGCGTGCGATCTGACGCGCTCCATCAACTTCAACTGGTCGGGCAACACGTCTGATCGCGTCTACCGCGAGCTCGGGCACACCGACGGTCACCACACGATGTCGCATGACTCGAGCGCGGCCTCGTTCACGAAGATTCGCCAGATTCACCGGCTGCTCAATCAACGTACCGTCGACGGCATCTACAACGAGCTCAAGGCCATTCCCGAAGGCAACGGCTCGACCGTCTACGACAACACGCTCGTCATGCACTGGAGCGAGCTCTCGCAGGGCGACACGCACGGCAACTCGAACAACCTGGTGATGTTCGGTGGGGGCGCGAAGAAGCTCTTCCGCACGGGCCGTTACGTGAACCTCGCGAGCCAGAACCGCAAGAGCTTCTCGGATCTGCTGGTGTACTGCTTCCACTTCATGGGCTTCACCGACGTGCAGTCGTTCGGCGATCCACTGCTGTCGCAGGGTGGGCTGCCGCCCGGGCTGACCTGATCAGCGGTGCTTCATGATGATGATGCCGGGCTGCTTCGGCGCCAGCGCCCGGTCGATGCGCGCCTTGAGCTTGAGGTACTCGCCGTTCTTCGGCTCCCGCCTCAGCGCCTCGGTGATCAGCGTCTTTGCCCGCTGCAGGTTCGCGCCGGTGTCGGTGTAGAGCTTCACGAGCTCGATCTTCTCGCGCGCCGTGGCTTCGCCCATGAAGAGCAGCCGCTCGAGCGTCGACATGGCCTCGCCGGTCTCTTTGCGCTTCAGGTACAGGCCCCAGAGTCGGCTGAGCGGGGGCGCGAAGGTGGGGTCTGACCGAATCGCCGTCTCGTAGTCGCTGACGGCCGCGTCGACGTTGCCGCCGAGCTCGAGTGATCGCCCTCGCACGTACAGCGCCGGCGCGAACTTCGCGTTCTCACCGAGCGCCTTGTCGATGAGCACCTGCGCGTCGACGCCACGCTCCTGCAGCAGCCGGGTCTCTGCGAGCAGCGACAGCAGCACCGGGTTGCGCGGATCTTCTTCGAGCAGGGGCTCGACCAGCTTGCCGGCCTCTTCGTGGCGCTTGAGTGCGTTGAGCACGCGCGATCGAATGGTCACCACCTCGAGCGACTTCTGATCGGCGGCCTTCACGGCCAGCAGATCCTGATCAGCCGCCTCGAGCTGCACGTTGGTGATGAAGTAGCGCGCCCTCAGAATTCGCGCGGGCGTCAGATCGGGCGTCGCGGTGATCAGCGCGTCGATCAGCTTCGCGGCCTCGAGCTCCTTGCCCTCGATGAGCAGAATCTCGGCCTCGACCGTCTTCGTCGGCGGGTCATCGGGGGAGCGGCGAAGAATGGGGTCGATCGTCGCGTACGCGTCGGCGACGCGGCCATCGTGCGCGAGCAAGAGCGCCACCATGCGCAGCTCGTCGTCGGTGAGAATGCCCATGTCGCGCAGGGCTCCGAACTCGGTGATGGCGGCTTTGTACTGGTGCAGCTTCAGGTGCATGTCGGCGCGAGCCCGCTTGAGGCTCGGGTCATTGCCGCCTGCCACCTCTTCGGCCTGCTTCAACGTGAGGATCGCGCCGGGCTCGTTGCCCGCGAGCCGGTAGGCTTCGGCGAGCTGAATGTACGGGTCGACGTCGCCAGGAGACATGTTGATCGCCTCCTTGAAGTACGGCACCGCGCGATCGGGGCGGTTCTTGGCAAGCTCCGCGCGCCCCTCGGCCAGAATCTGCGCGGTGGTGCGCACGCGCCGCTCTTCTTCGACCTTCCGCTCTTCCGGGCAGGCCAGAATCCACACGCTGCAGAGGCCGAGGGCGACGAGGCGGGGAGTCATGCCGCGCGGCACCGTAGCCCGCGTGTGGGGTGATGTGGAGTGATACCCTGTCGGCCCCGCATGGACCCGTTCGTCCGCCGCCTCGTGGAGCGCCTCTTCGAGCCCGACTCAGGCCTGTCGAGGAACCGCCACTTTCACACCTTCGACAATGCCGAGGGAAAGCAGGCGATGCGCATCAGCAAGCGGCTGCGCGCGCTGGCGAAAGACATCGACGACTGTCACCGCGAGGGTGGCAAGCCCACGGTCTCACGCTCGACGGACGCGAAGGGCAAGGTTCGAATCGAGATCGGGTTGGCTCGCCTCAAGACGCATCGAACGACGACGCTGGACGAAGCCGAATACGAGCTGCTGCTCAAGCTGCCAGAGGTGAAGCAGGCCTTCTGAAGGTCGGCTCAGGCGACCTGCGTCTCACGCTGCGACGTCGCCCACACCGGGCCCTTGAGGTGACGCTCACGAGACTCGCGCTTGCGGGCACGCTCGACGTTGGCGAGCGGCAGCGTGTCGGTGGAGTTGTCGTTCTTCGCGGTCATGTCGATGAGCGGCTTCATGCGCCCACTCAATGCAGGACCGTGACCACGCCAGAACCTCGCCAAGTCACCGTTCTGACGGGGCAATTCCGAAGCGGCTGTGGGGTTTCGACGACGCTCGGGTCAGGCAAGCCCCAGGAAGCGTGACACCACCGTCTCCGGGACCTCGGGCGGCGGGCTCTGCAGCGCGGCGAGCAACACCGTGCGCATCACGCTCGAGATGTCGGAGCTGACGACGGCAGCCCCCATCGGTGCTCCCCGAAGCGGCGGCGGCACCACGTCAGCCGAGACCATGCCGTGCGAGGCGGCCTTCGCGGCGATGACGATCGGCAGGCGCAGCTCGAAGGCGCAGTAACGAGCCAGCCGAATCGCCGTCTCGGACTCTTCGAGCAGAATCGCGCCGACGGCTCCCGAGATGAACGGGCGCCACAACGGCCGCGCGGCCTCGGCGGTGGGCACGACGATGAGATCGACTCGGAGCACGTCGCTCACGTCGAGGCGGCCCAGCGTTCCAAAGCTGCTGCGAAGGGCCTGTGGCTCTGCGCTGACGGCGGCGACTCCCGGGAGCGCCTTCAACAGCCAGCGCCCTGCCCTCGAGCCCGAGCCACAGACGACGACCTTGGTGACGAGCGTCGTGCGCGCCGACCGACCTCGCATGAGGCGGCCACGAAGCGCATGCACCTCGGCGGCGCCCAGCAGCGGGCCATCGGTGAGCTCAGCACCTGCGACGCGCTCGATGATGCCGCGTTGGAGCAGCGCGCCGATCGCCGAGAGCACCTCGAGATCGGGCGAGGCGGTGAGATCGAGCACCTCGGAGATTCGACGCGGGGCGCGCAACAGCTGGAGCACCTCGGCAGTGACCGGGTGGGGCTCGACGAGATCGGCTGCATCGGGCGTGCGCTGGAGCAGCTGACCGATGGGCGGCAGATCGGCCAACAGCCGCTCCCGCTCGTCGCTCTGCCGCATGCCCTCGAGCAGCACGTCCTCCATCGCCCGGTTCACCAGCGCGCGCAGCGGTGCAGGCCCGGGAACGAACGCGAACGTGCCCTCCCGCCACGCGATCAACCGGAACAGCGCCTTCTCTCCTTCGATCTCACCGACGCGCGCGTTCACCGGCTGCCCGGACGAGAGCTGAATCTCACCCTTCTCGGCGCCGTTCGCGAGCGTGAGCCGCCCGGTGCGACGGTTCATCGCGAGAATCTGGAGCAGGTCGGGGAGCGGCAGCTGCGAGAGCCCGCCTTCGATCTCGCGCGCGTCGCCTTTGAGATCCCTCGCGGCCTCCACCCGCCGGCAGAGGTGATCGATGCGCGAGAGCACCTCGTCGAGGTTGAACGGCTTCTGCAACGCGCCGTCGCGGAACGTGCGGAACCGGTCGAGCTCGCGCGAGCTGGTGGTGACGACGACCGGAATGTCGTCGGTGCGCGGGTTCGTGAGGAGGATCTGCACGAACGAGCGCGCTTCGATCAACCGGCAGTTCTCGTCGAAGAGGATCACGTCGGGGTGCCGCAGCACCGCGACCTCGAGCGCACGCGAGCCGTCTGGGGCGTACTGCACGTGGTAGCCGCGCTGGCGCAGGGCCTTGGTGAGCGGGCGCACCGCGTTCACGTCGGGGTCGGCGATGAGGATCTTTCGGGCCTGGGCCATGGCGATCGTTCCTCAGTACGGCTGCAGGTCGTAGGCGGCCTGCAGCTTCGAGACGAGCCCCTCGACGAGCGTGGGATCGCTGGTGTG
>JAEUJR010000675.1 GCA_016793585.1 Archangium sp. | reverse complement strand
GGTTTGACGGGCTCCATGATGCCGGTCCACAGCGCCTTGCCGGCTGCGCGCTCGGCTTCGAAGCCGGCGGTGCGAATCCACTTGTTCACGTAGCTCGCCTTGCCGTCGCGAAAGCGCAGGCCGTGCACCATGCCGTCGCCGTCGAACCAGTGGTAGCGGCCCTCGGGCGGAAACTGCGGGTTGGGCGAGGCGCGAAGGAAGGCGCCGTTCAACTCGGCGGGAAGCGTGCCGGTGACTTTGAGGTCGGTCGCTTCGAGTTCACGGGAGACGGGCTCGTGCTCACCCATCAGGTACAGGTTCGGTCGCGCGGGAGTCATGGCGCGCGAGGGTAGCAGGACCGAGGTCAGGGAGCGCCGCCTGGTCTCGACAAGTCGTAGTCCTTCACGCGCCGCAGACTGGCCCGCTCGGTGTACACGGCAGGCTCGCCTGGGCCGGCGTCACGGGCGCTCCAGGCAACGTCGAAGCGCAGCGTGTCTGCAGTTCCGGCCAACACTCCCGTCGCGACGAAGATGCCGCCGTCGAGCCTCGTCCCGAAGGTGCTGACGGTGTTGGAGGAAGGCTGCCCGCTGACGCCAATCGTGCGGTCCGAGAGCGTCGCGCTGAAGACGAAGCGTGGGTCATCGACGCCCAGCCCCGCGTTGTAGCCCGGGTAGTACGACACCACTTCGATGGGGCTGGTGGTGACCGTCATCGTGGGGAGATGAACGAGGGTCGACGTTCCAGACCAGAAGCCCATCGGCCAGGGCTGCGGTTCTCCACATGAGAGCAGCGCGAGAACGGCCAGCGGCAAGGACAGGCGCATGGGCGCGCGACTCTGCATCGACGATGCCGCTCACAAAGCGTCGGTGCGACGGAGCACAGCTCGCCGCCGCCCTGACGCCTCTGTCGCGGCCAGACATTCGAGTCAGTGTTCGAGTCACGTACTAAACGAGGCGCATGAACGACGTCTTCGTCATCGGGGCCTTCACGACGCCCTTCGCGCGGCTCCCCGAGGTTTCGTTTCAGACACTGGCGACGCAGGCGGTGGAGGGCGTTCGCACCGACGCGGGCCTGTCGACCCTCGAGCACCTCGCGAGCGTGCACTTCGGCAACTGCGCGATGCACGCGTTCGGGCAAACGAACATTCGCGGGCAGGTGGCGCTGACGCCGATGCTGCGCTCGGGCGCGCTGCCGGCGAACACGCCCATCATCAACGTGGAGGGTGGCTGTGCGACGGGCTCGCTCGCGTTGCAGGGAGCGTTTCTCGCGGTGAAGTCGGGGGCTCCGCTCGCGCTCGCGGTCGGTGTCGAGAAGACGTTCGTGCCCGACGCGGCGAAGCTGATGGCCATCTTCGATGGTGGCATCGACCAGCTCGCGTCGTCGGAGTGGAAGGAGCACTTCGCTCGTCACGCAGCAGCGTGCGGCACGGTGTTCGAGCCTTCTCCCGCGCGCATTCTGATGCTCGACGTCTGCGCGTTGCAGGCGCTCTGGCACATGAAGACGTACGGCACGACGAAGGAGCAGCTCGCGTTCGGTGCGTCGAAGAATCACGCGCACGGCGCGAAGAACCCGAACGCGCAGTACCGGAAGGAGATGAGCGTCGCCGAAGTGCTGGCCGACAAGCCGGTGCTCGGGCCGTTCACGCGCGCGATGTGTGCGCCCATCAGTGATGGCGCGGCGGCGACGTTGCTGTGTTCAGCGGAGCATCTGCGCACGTTGCCGGATGAGACGCGGAAGCGTGCGGTGAAGCTGCGAACGGTGACGCTCGCGGGTGGACGCATTCGTGGGCCGGAAGAAGAGAGCGTGAACACGGTCGCGGCGCGGCGTGCCTATGCGGCGTCGGGCGTGACGGCGAAAGACGTGAACATCGCCGAGGTGCATGACGCGACCTCGTTCGCAGAGATTGCCGCAGTCGAGGCGCTGGGCTTCGTGAAGCCGGGAGAAGGCGGCGCCTACGTGGCGTCTGGCGCGACGGCGCTCGGTGGCGCGCGGCCGGTGAACACGTCGGGCGGGCTCGTGTCGAAGGGCCACCCGCTCGGCGCGACCGGGCTGGCGATGGTTCACGAGGTGACGTTGCAGCTGCGTGGTGAAGCCGGTGCAAGACAGGTGGCCGGAGCGTCGGTCGGCGTGGCGGAGAACGCAGGCGGGCTCATCACGTTCGATGAAGCGTTGTGCGCGGTCTCGGTGCTGACGCGGTCCTGACAGCTCACCCCGCCAGCTCACGAAGCTGCGCGGCACCTTCATCCCAGCCGAGCGCTTCGGCGAGCCCGAGCGCGACCTGCGCGACCTCTCGCGACCGCGGGTCTTGCTGCCGGGCGAGCACCTTCGAGAGCGCCAGCAACTGCTTCGACTGGAACAAGAAGTCGCCACCCGCTTCGGCCGTCGCCGCGGCCTGACCGAACCACTGCGCCGCATCGGCGAACGAGCTCAGCTGCATCGACAACGTGCCGACATTGGCCATCACCCGCGCAGCGAAGAGCGGAGCGTTGGCCGCCTTGAACCGCTCCGCCGCCGAGACGAGCCACGTGCGCGCACGCGAACCCTGCGTCTGCGTGATGAAGAGGGCGCCGATGCGGGCCTCGACGCGCCCACGGAAGTCGACCTCACCGAACCAGGGCGCGTGTGGAAGGAACGGCTCCGCGGCAGCCAGCGCCTGGTGCCAGGTGTCGAGCGCGTTCGTCGGGTCTGACTTCGCCTCGAGCGTCTGCGCCAGCAACGCGAGCACCGCCGCACGAACCGGCTGCCCCTTCGACGCCGCGAACGCCTCGGCCAGCGCCTCGCCCGCCTCGTCGACCTGCCCTTCTGCTTCGGCGACGCGCGCCTGCGCGTACGACAACTCCGGGTCAGCGGGACCGCCGCGCGGCCTCACGTCGAGCCCTTCGTTCAACGCCCGGCGCGCCGCCGCGACATCACCCTGCCCCAGCCGAATGCACGCGACGCGCGCCCACAGCTGCATTCGGTTCGCGAGCACCGGTGGCAGGTCTCGCTGCGGGTGACGGCGCAGCACGCGCGCCATGCCCTCCTGCGCCCGCGCCGTGAGCTCGACGTTCTTCGTCGCTGCCGCGCGCTCGGCCACGTCACGCCACGCCGCGCCCGCACGCTGGGCGTCGTTCGCGCGCTCGAGCAACTGCGCGGCGCGCGCCATCGGCATCGGCCGCTTCGAGGCCTGCACCACCTGCATCACCCGCGTGGCAAGGCCCGGCCCCGAGAGCCCCTTCGACACCAGCGCCGCGAACGCCGGAGCCACCGACGCGCGGCCACCGACCCCGCTGAGCAGGCGCGAGGCGAACGCCCGCGGCCACTGCTCCTGCGCGACGCCCGGCAGCACCTGCGCCACCGTCGGCGCGTCGGCGTCGTCACCGAGCAACCACACGGCCTCGAGCAGCCGGCCACACCTCGACCCTTCTGCCGCGAGCCGTGCCGCCACGAGCGCGTCGACCGGCAGGTCCGGCACCGAGCCTTCGAGCGCGAGCGTCTCACCCTTGGGCCGAATGGCCCCGCGCGCGAGCGTCAGCAACAGCAGGTCGACCACCACGCCGGCGAGGCCCTGCGCGCGAAAGAGCAGCCCGTCACGCAGGTCGGCGGGCGCGGTCTGCAGCACGGCCTGGAGCAACGCGTCGACGTCGGCGGGCGAGACCGTGGGCACCTTGAGCGCCGCTTCGACCGGCAGCGACGTGGCGTGCGCCGGCGTCGAGAAGACGACCACCAACTCCTTCGGCGTCGGCGTGCGGAGCAGCACGCGCACCACCTCGACCGTCGCGTCATCGGCCTGGTCGAGCGCGTCGAACACCATCACCCGCGGCTTGCCCTGCGTGAGGTCGGCCAGCACGAGCCTCAGCGCGTCGACGACCTGGTTCGTGGTGAAGACCGCGGGTGTCGGAGCGAGCTGCAGCGCTGCCAGCATCGCCTCGCGACGAATGGGCGCGACGCCGAGCTTCTCCATCGCGGGGCCCAGCGCGGTGTGGCGGTCGTCGAAGGGAACTTCGCAGAGCTGACACACCAACTCGGCAAGCGACGACAGCGGCCCGCGTTCACCCTTGAGCGAACTCGTGAGCCCGACGAGCACCTTCTGCGCGCTCGCCCGGCGGGCGAACTCGAAGGCGAGGTGCGTTCGGCCCGAGCGACGCGCCCCGGTGATGACGACGGGAGCGACGACGCCGCGCTCCAGCCCCGCGACGCGCAGGTCGAGCAGCTTCAGCACGGGCTCGAAGGCGATGGTGGGCAGCGCGCCGGCAGGTGAGGGCTTTCGAGAGGTGAGCTGCACCTCTTCGATGGTGGGCGTGGTGGAGACGAGGTCTGAGACGCCGTTGGCGAGGTTGCGCGCGAGCAGACACTGACCCGCCTGGGCCTTTCGCAGCAGCGACTGCAGCGCGTTGAAGCCATCTCCTTCGGCGGCGTGGTCGGGCTCGGCGCGCAGGCGGCTCCCCGCGACCGCGAGGCGAAGTGAGGGCGCGTCAGGCCGGCCGTCGGCGAGCGCTTCGATGCGTTCGCGAAGCTCTTGCGCGGCGAGCACGCACGCGCCCTGAGAGCCGAGGCCGAAGAAGATGAAGGTGGCGCCGGTGGCGTCGATGAGGTCGAGCGCTCCGCCGAACGACGCGGCGACGTCGGTGGTGAGCGTGACGAGCGCGCCGAGCGCGTCGACGTCGTTCGCGCGAACCCACTCGACGCCGAGCAGCCACGCGATGGGCATCGTCGACGGCAGCGCCGCGCGGGCCCGCTCCTCTCGCGCGACCCGGTCGGCAGAGAGCGGGAAGCCGAGCTTGCCCATCAACTCGCCGATGCGGCCGACTCGCCCGTCGTGCGCCGAGGGCGGCGCCAGCGCGGGCGTGGTGTTGGTCTGAATGCGCGGCGTGAAGGCGGTCTGCAGCGAGGTGCTGCCGATGGGTCGCGGCGCGCTCATCGCAGGCATCGGCGCGGGGCCGGGCGGCGGCGGGGCCGAGGCGTGCGGGCCCGGGGTGGGCGCGGTGATCAACGGGCCGACGACGCCGCGGCGTGAAGGCGTGTTGACCGAGGGTTGGCCTGGCGTCGAGGGGCGCGCAGGCGCCGCCGTGATGCGCAGCCCGGAGTCGGAGGAAACGAAGGGCGGAGCGCTCGTCGTCGGCAGGCTCGCCGGGGTGGCCGTGATGCGTACGCCCGAACTCGAGGCAGCCACTGGCGGCGTGCTCGACGAAGGCTGACCCGGAACCGAGGGGCGCGCGGGCGCGGCCGTGATGCGCAGACCCGAGTCGGAGGACGCGAACGGCGGTGCGCTCGACGAGCCGGTGCTCGCAGGCGCTGCGGTGATGCGCAGACCCGAGTCGGACGAGGTGAATGGCGTGCTCGGCGACGACATGGCGGCCGCGGCGGTGATGCGCAAGCCAGAGTCAGAAGAGGCGAACGGCGGCAGCGGCGTGGTGGGCGAACTCTGCGCAGGCGTCGGCGAGCGAAGCGGTGCAGCCGTCACGAGCGGCCCGGCGGGGCGCGCGGGAGTCGTGGGCGAGCTCTGCGCCGGATTCGATGGACGCGCCGTCGCAGCCGTGACGAGTGGACCCGTCGCACGCGCTGGCGTCGTCGGCGAGCTCTGCGCCGGATTCGATGGTCGCGCCGCCGCGGCGGTCACCAGCGGTCCCGTCGCACGCGCTGGCGTCGTCGCCGAGCTCTGCGCCGGATTCGATGGACGCGCCGTCGCAGCCGTGACGACCGGGCCCGCTGTCGGCGTCGTCGGCGAACTCAACGTGGGAGTCGATGGCCGAGCGGCAGGCGAAGCGAGCGCCGGACTCGATGGGCGCGATGGAGCCGCGGAGACGAGTGGGCCGGTCGGGCTCGGTGTCACACCCGTTGGTGGCCGCGCAGAGGGGACTGGACCGACTCCGCTCGGACGTGACGCTGGCGGTGTCGTCACTCCACTCGGGCTCGACGCGGGCACTCCGACGGGCGGCGTCTTCACTCCACTCGGGCTCGATGCTGCCGGAACTCCGGCGGGCGGAGTCTTCACTCCACTCGGGCTCGATGCTGCCGGAACTCCGGCGGGCGGAGTCTTCACACCACTCGGGCTCGACGCTGCCGGAACTCCCGCGGGCGGCGTCTTCACACCACTCGGGCTCGACGCGAACGGAACACCCGCGGGCGGCGTCTTCACGCCACTCGGACTCGACGCCGGCACACCCGCAGGCGGCGTCTTCACGCCACTCGGGCTCGACGCCGGCACACCCGCAGGCGGCGTCTTCACGCCACTCGGGCTCGACGAAAACTCAGGGCGTGCGTGCTCCGAGGTGACTGGCTCGGGGTCGAGCACACTGCCCACGTGCTCCGACGTCGGAGGCTCGGGGTCGAGGTCCCCAATCACCGCGTGGGGATCGGTCGTGGGCTCTTCCTCGAGCGCCGCCGGCCGGAGCGACTCCCGGAACGCCGAGAGCGCTGCCGCTCCCTCCGTCGAGAAGCGCAGCCACACCCCTGCCCTGCCCTGCCCGTCGGTCTCGAGGCGCTCCACCTCGCCAGGCACCCCCTGATTCGCCTCGCCGATGACGACCTCGAGGTCGGCCGCTGCTCCGACGTCGGGCCGCTCGTCGGTGACGACGAAGATTCGCTGCGTGCCCAGCGCCTCGCCTGACACCTGCAAAAACTCGTCGACGGTCGAAAAGCGCGAAGTGAACGACGGCACGACTGGCGCCCTAGCACGCGTGAGCCCCGTGGCCGTAGCCCTTGCGCAGGGTCTGTGACAGGTCGGCCCCATGCACGTCGCCATCACCGGAGCCTCGAGCGGAATCGGAGAGGCCCTCGCCCGCGAGTACTTCTCCCGCCGCGCGCAGGTCACCCTCGTCGCCCGCCGAAAGGAGCTGCTCGAGAAGCTCGCCAGGGAGACCGACACGAAGACGCACCTCGTGCAGGCCGATCTCTCGGACCCCGCCCAGGTCACCTCGTGGGTCGACGACGCCGAACGCGCGCTCGGGCCCATCGACGTGCTGATCAACAACGCCGGCGTGCAGATCGTCCGCGCGTTCCTCGACACGCCGTTCGAAGACGCGAAGCGGCTGATTCAGATCGACCTGCTCGCGCCCCTCGAGCTCTCTCAGTTCGTGGGGAAGAAGATGGCCGCGCGAAACAGCGGCACCCTCGTCGACGTCGCCTCGATGGCGGCCATCGCGCCGACCCCGGGCATGTCGTTCTACAACGCCGCGAAGGGCGGGCTCGCGGGCGCCTCCGAAGCGCTGCGCGCCGAGCTGAAGGACCACGGGGTACACGTCGTCACCGTCTACCCGGGCCCCATCAAGACACCGATGGAGACCGCCGGCCGCGCCGTCTACGGCGAGTCGTTCGCGACGAAGGTGTTCGCGCCCACCGGCGACGCGAACGTGCTGGCGAGGCTCGTCGCCGACGCCGTCGAGCAGAAAGAGGCGCGTGTCATCTACCCGTTCATGAACGCGCTCGGCCGCCACTTCCCCGCGATGACGCGCGTGCTGCTCGACGCCTTCACGCCGAAGGTGAAGCCGGGCTGATCACCGCCGCGCCGAGTCGACCAGCGTCACCCGGAAGCGGAGCACCAGGCCTGGCATCGGCTCGAGCAGATCGCCCACGCGCAGCACCGTTCGGCCAGCCACCTTGCCGTTCACCCGCACCGTGGCGGCGGTCTGATCATCGGTGAGCACCCAGCCTTCGTCGCGGCGCACGATGCGGCAGAGCAGCCCCGGCACCAGCGGCCCCCGAACGATGACCTGGCACTGCGGCGCCGACCCGAGCCACGTGTCTGCGCCCAGCCGTACGCTCCCGACCCGGGAGGGATGCACGAGCACCCCGTCGGGCACCGAGACGAGCTCGAGCGTCGCGCTCTCGGGGTATTCGACCAGCGGCGTCTGGCTCCACTTCGGCAGCCGCTCCTTCGCGCGCGAGAGCGCTGCCTCGCCGACGGTGACGGGCGTGGCGCCCACGCCGAACGAGAGGTGCGTGAGCGTCGCCGCGAAGACCGAGCCGCCGACCAGCTCCAGCATCGTCTCCATCACCAGCCCGGCGCCCGGCTCCTTCGGCCACTCGGCCCCGCGAGGCGCCAGCACGTGCTTCGCCGCGGTGCCCACCACGTAGTCGACGTCGAGCGAGGTCATCGTGCGCAGCAGCCCGAGCTTCGCGACCTGCTCGAGGTGCCAGAAGAGCCCGGGCGCGCCGACGATGGCGTGCCGCGCGAGCCGCACCGACGTCACCAACCCTGCGTCGCTGAAGACGGCCTGCACCGCCTGCGTGCGCGCGCTCTCGGACAACGGCCCGAGCACCCTGAAGCGCTCGGCTTCGACCAGCCGCCGGTCGCTCGCGAGCCACTCCGCCAGCGGGTCGCCGTGCTCCTTGAGGAAGTCACCGAACACCGCGAGCGCCTCGGCGTCATCGGGCCGCCTGGCCAGGGTCGCCTCGAGGCCCGCGTGGCGCGCGACGACGAGCGGCCGATCGCGCAGCGCGAGCACCAGGCCCGTGGGGAACACGAGGTGGTCGCCGTCGACGAGCTCGTACGAGATGTCCATGTCGAGCGGCCGGCCACTGAGCGAACACGGCACCGCGCCAGACCGGTCGGGCCACACCTTCGGCGCTCCGCGCAGCAGCCCCACCATGACGTCGTGGCCAGACGCCACGTCGACCTGCAGCCGGCACCGCGACGAGCGCCCGATGCGCAGCGGCGCCGCTTCCGAGAGCTGAAAACGCGCCCCGAGCCGGTTCGACTCGGGCGCCTGTGGTGGCACGGCGACGACCTCGGCGAACACGGGCGTATGGTCGCACGAAGCCCGTGAGTAGGGTCGGCTGATGACGCGCGCCCTGGCCATCGACACCCTGCTCGTCGCGCTGCTGAGCGCTCTGGCCGTTCGGGTCGGTTCGCTGCTCGCCCTCGAGGCCCTCCAGGCTGCGGTGCCCGTCGTCACCGTCGACGGCCCCGAGGTGCTGGGCCGCTTTCAGCAGCGCGTGGGCTGGGCCTGCGGGCTCACGCCGGTGTTCGGGTGGGTCGCGCTGCTGCCCCTGCACGTGAAGGGCTCGCCGTCGCTGCTTCGCCGACTCACCTCGCTGCTGCTTCCGCCCGCCGCGGCCGCTGGAGCCGCCACCGTCGAGGTTCAGCGCGTTCGTCTGGCCCTCTCCGACGCGAGCGACGTCGTTCGGCCGTTCGTGGGCGTCGACGTGCTGCCGCTCGCCCGCACGGTGCTGGTCGCGGCCGCGCTCGCCGCGGGGCTCCTGCTCGTCGTCAATTCGCGCCCTCGCGCGCCCGTGTAGAGTCGACCGATGGGACGAATTCTCGCGCTGGTGCTGGGCCTCGCCGTGCTCGGCGGCCTCGCCTGGAAGGTGATGTACGGCGGCACGATGAAGCAGGCCGTCGAAGCAGACGGGCCCTCGGCGCCCAGGCAGCAGCTCGACACCGTGCGTGGCGCGGCGAACCGCATCGAGACCAACGACCAGCAGCACGTCGATGACGTCGAGAAGAAGGCCTTCGGAAACGAGTGAAGCTCCGGCACTGGACCATTCCCCTGCTGTACGCGGCCGGGGCCACGGCGTGGATCTTCGCGACCGACGGCGTCGTCGATGCCCTCTCGAAGGACAAAGACACCCTGCAGTC
>JAEUJR010000668.1 GCA_016793585.1 Archangium sp. | reverse complement strand
CGAAGGCCGAGCTCGCCACCATGCTCAAGGAGTTCACGTCGTGAAGCTGATCGACGCTCACTGTCACCTCGAGCCGAAGGACTTTCCCGCGACGGCCGAGGTCATCGCGCGCGCCCGGGCGCAGGGCGTCGTTCACGCCGTGGTGGTCGGCCAGTTCCAGCGGCCTGGTGACTTCGGCTCCGCGCTCGACGCGGCCCGCGCGCACCCCGACTTCCTCACGCCGACGATGGGCATTCACCCGCACGACGCCGCGGCGGCGTTGCCCGACGACTGGCTCGCGCTCGAGCGCTTCGCCCGCCTGCCCGAGATCGCTGCCGTCGGAGAGACTGGGCTCGACTACTTCTACAACCACAGCCCGAAAGAGGCCCAGCTCGAGGCCTTCCGCCGGCAGTGCCAGCTCGCGAAGCAGGTCGGCAAGCCCGTCATCATTCATGTGCGCGATGCACACGACGACTGCGTCGAGGTGCTGCGCTCCGAGGGCATGCGCGAGGGCATGATTCACTGTTTCACGGGTGACACCGACGCCGCGCGCAAGTACCTCGACCTCGGCTTCTTCATCAGCATCTCGGGCGTGGTGACGTACAAGAAGTCGGAGGCGCTGCAAGCCGCCGTCGCCTTCACGCCGCTCGAGCGCCTGATGGTCGAGACCGACAGTCCGTTCCTCGCGCCCATTCCGTTCCGCGGGAAGAAGAACGAACCGGGCTACGTGGCCGAGACGGCGAAGAAGGTCGGCGAGCTCAAAGGTGTCGACGCCGAAACGGCCGCGCTCACCTGCGCGCGCAACACGAAGCAGCTGCTCAAGCTCGCTGCAGACCTCTGAGCCCCACCTCTTTTCGGGGCTGGGTAATGCCGCACGAGCGCCGACGTTCTGCTAGGCACCATGTCCGTGATGCGCCGTCTGCCCGTCCTCCTCCTCGTCGCCGCCACCGGCTGCGCCAGCGTCAGCAACTTCTTCGCCGGCAACGACGACCCGCTCTACTCGACCGATGCCGACGAGAACCTGAAGCGCGGCAACGACGCGATGGAGAGCCGCAACTACCTCGAGGCAGCGAAGTACTTCGAGTTCACCCGCACCAAGTTCCCCTTCCTCGAGGCGTCGAAAGAGGCCGAGCTGCGGCTGGGCGACTGTTCATGGGACCAGGAGAAGTTCGTCGAGGCGCGCGATCGCTATCAGAACTTCGTCCGCCTGCACCCGACCCACCCGAAGGTCGACTACGCCGCCTTCCGCGCTGCCGAGTCGCACTTTCGCGACATTCCCTCCGACTTCTTCCTGCTGCCGCCCGCCATCGAGAAGGACCAGGTCGAGCTCAAGGGTGCGCTCATCGCGCTCAACGAGTTCACGCGGCTGTACCCAAAGTCGGAGTACCAGGAGCCCGCGAAGAAGATCATTCAAGACGTTCGCCGCCGCCTCGCGCGCCACGAGCTCTACGTCGCCGAGTTCTACCGCAGGCGTGAGAAGTGGCCGGCCGTCGTGAATCGCCTCTCGGTCGTGCAGAAGAACTTCTCGGGCATCGGCTTCGACGCCGACGTCGCCTTCGGGCTCTACGACGCGCACGTGGCGCTCAAGCAGACCGACAAGGCCCGTGACGCGCTCGCCCTCTTCGTCACCCAGTTCCCCGCCGACGACCAGGCGCCGAAGGCGAAGTCGCTGCTCGCGGCGCTCGGTCCCCCGGTCGCCCCTGCGCCAACGCCCGAGCCGGCGCCCACGACCCCGTGAAAGACGAAGGGCAGAAGCTGCTCGGCTTCGTGCTCGCCGTCATCGTCGTGGGCCTCGTCTTCGCGGTCTTCGGCTCACGCATGCTGGGCGCTGCGGCCGGCCCCGAGAACGAGCTCATCACCATTCTCAAACGCCTCGAGCAGCCGGGCGAATCGTTCGACGCCGCGGGCACCCTCAAGGGCCAGCGGGTCAACTACCAACGGCTGTCCGTCATCGTCGCTCCCGACCTGCAGAGCGCCACAGTCAGCGGCACCCTCGACTTCACCGGCACCAAAGACGACGTCGCCATCAGCTCGCTCGGCTTCGAGCGCATTCGGTTCGTGAAGAAAGACGACGTCTGGAAGCCGGTCGATGGGCCCGCGCCGCGGCTCAACGCGATTCTGCGTGCGCTCGAGCGCCGCCGCCGCGCCTTGCAGGCCGGTGACATTCCGCAGGCCGACGGGTTGGACGTTCAGGAGGCCGAAAGGTATCGCCGCCTCGAGCAACGGCAGTTCAAGGTCGAGGCCTGGTACATCCGCTCCGAGAAGGAGGGCGTCGAGGTGAGCGAGGACTACCACCTCGTCGGCCGCCTGCCCGAACGCCCCGTCGACGAGAAGGCCACCCGGCGGTTGTCACTCGTGGAGGACGCGCGGGGCGAGTTCCTCTTTCCGCGTGGGCTCGTGTAGGGTACGCAGCCTCGCTTCCCGAGGGGTTCCGATGGACGACGCGCTCAAACAAACGCTCACGTTGGGCCGCGGCTACTTCGAGAAGAAGCAGTACGCCCAGGCCGAGAAGTACCTCACGCAGGTCGTGGAGCGGAACCAGTCGTTCGCCGACGTCTACAACATGCTCGGCGTGATCTACCACGACCAGGGTCAGTTCGCCCGGGCGCAGCGGGCCTTCGAGGCCGCGCTCCGCATCAACCCCGCGTACACCGACGCCGCGCTGAACCTCGCGGTCATCTACAACGACATGGGGAAGTACCGCGAGGCGAAGGAGGTCTACCAGGCCGCCATCAGCCGCCAGCGCTCCAGCCCCAACAAGATGGACCCGTACGTGAAGGGCAAGATCGCCAACATGTACGCCGACATCGCCAACGTCTTCTCCTCGGCCGGCATGCTCGAAGAGGCCGTCTCGGAGTACCGCCGCGCGCTGGCGCTCGGCCCCACGTTCGTCGACATCAAGCTCAAGCTCGCCGATGCGCTGCGCGATCTCGGTGACGTCGCCGGCGCCATCTCGGAGTTCGAAGAGCTGTTGAACATCAACCCGAACTACCTGCCGGGGCGGGTGCACTACGGCATCGCGCTGTACTCGGCGGGCCGTCGGGCTGAAGCAGTCAAGGTGTGGGAAGACGTGCTCGCGCGGAGCCCTGGCAACAAGAGCGCCGAGATGTACCTCGGCCTCGTCCGCGACATCGGTAAAGACACTGTGAATGACGGGTCGGTTGAGTGATGCTCTTCGTGGCCCCTGTCAGCAGGAGTTCCCATCGTGGGTGATCAGTACGCACTCAAGTTCATCTCGGGCAAGTACCAGGGCGGCGAGTTTCCGCTCAA
>JAEUJR010000550.1 GCA_016793585.1 Archangium sp. | reverse complement strand
GTTCCCACCAGAAGGTCAGACGGGCGTGCGCAACCGCCTGGCCGAGAACCTGCGCGGCACCGTGTCACAGCGCCTGCTGCCGCATGCGTCGGGGCGTGGTCGCGCGGTGGCCGCCGAGATCATGGTGTCGACGCTCTCGGTGGTGGAGTTCATCAAGGACCCCAACCGAACCCACGAGATCACCGACTTCCTCGAGCGCAACCAGGACCTGCTGGGCACGCAGAGCTTCGACATGCACCTCGCGTCGTTGCTCAAGAGCGGGCAGATCACGCGCGAGACTGCGCTGGAGGCTGCGTCGAACCGCGCCGACTTCGAGCGTGCGCTCGCGTTCGAGTGAAGCTCGGCCTCGTTCTCATTCTCGCTTGCGCTGCGACGGCCTTCGCCCAGAGCACCATCGCGCAGCGGCGGTCGGGCTCCGACTGCACTGGCGAGTCGTTCACCGCCAATGGGGTTCGCGTCTGCACGCGCTCGGACGCGCTCCCGTTCGCTCGAGCTGGTCACATCACGACGCTGGCTGCTCACGATCGCGCTCGACGACTGCGCAGACTGCGGCGTGAAGCTCGGCAAGCGCGTCTTCGAGACCACCGACGCGGGCGCGCATTGAACGGCCCGCTGACCGTCAGCCGGTCGCGCGGCTCTTCAGCATCTTCAGGAAGCCCTCGGTCGTGAAGTACGTCAGCTCGATCGCGCCGACCTTCACCCGCACGCCACTCGCGAGCGTGGCCGGTGCCTTCACGACCAGCTTCTTGCCGCCGACCCACGTGCCGTTGCGCGAGCCGGCGTCGACGATCGTCCACCCTGCGTCGTCGAGCTGCAGCCACGCGTGGAACCGCGAGACCGAGTTGTCGTCGAGCACGATGTCGTTGTTCGAGGTGCGGCCGACCGTCACGCGGCGCTGAAAGGCGTTGTCCTTCGTCTTCTCGACGATGACGGCGAGCGGCTCACCACCGCCGATGGCAGGCACCGAGATGCCCGACTGGGTGCGGAACTGGTAGTCGTCGTCTTCGTCGCTGCCGGTCTCGGCGGGCGGCGTCTCGGGCGGTTCGTAAAGAAGCACTGGCCGGCCCGCGAGCCGCGCCTCGAGCTTCTTCGGGTCGTCCATGAAGCGGTTGAACCAGGCGAGCAGTGACTCCGGCATCGGGCGGGCATTTCACTCTTGATCGCTGGCCGCGTCCAAACGTTCTTCGTCGTCACCGTCATTTCGCAACTTCGCTTCCCGGCAGGCACGGGCGAGCGGCGGGCGAAGCTCCTGCACGAAGGGCATCGCCAGCGCGGCCTCGACGTAGAACGGCGCCTCGCGTGCGAAGAAGACGGCCCGGCCCAGATCGTCGAGCACCGACTGGGTGAAGCCCAGCAGCGACGAGGCGTGGGCCCGGGCGAAGTAGAGGGCGGGGACGTCACCAAACCGGCGAATGGCGACAGAGAGCCGCCGTTTGCTCGCGTAGACCTGCCATTCGACGTTGAGGGGCGTGACGAGGTGGCGCAGCGAGAGCCACTCGACGAGGTAGGCCTCGGCCGCCGACACGGGCGCCTGCGACTGAAGCCGGCCAAGCAACGCGACCGGAGCCTCGACCCGCTCCGACACGCCGGACAACCAGCGCGCCTCCCCCCCACTGAACCCGGCCGCTTCGAACGCCGCGGGCTCGAGCCGCTCGCCCTGCGTCAGGCGCACCAGCAGCGCATGCGCCGCTTCACGCCCCGGGACTGAAGGCACCGACAGACAGCGCGGTGAAGGGCCTCCTTCACGGGGTGTTGGCCCGCTCACGCGAACGCGCTGCTGCGGCATCGGCCAGGCGCCCGAGAGCAGCGTGTCGAAGTCGAGCCAGTCGAGCGGCGGGTAGTTCTCTGCTTTCGCGCGGCGGCGCCAGACCGACCAGCGGTGAATGCCGACGACACCGACGGTGTACGCGAGCGCGACGCCGCCGGTGAAGACGAGGCTCATGCGTCTCCGGGCGTCGGCCGGCCGTCGCCGTCTTCGTCCTCTTCGACCTGCTTGGTGGGAATGCGGAACTCTTCGCCCAGCCACTTGCCGAGATCGATGGTGCGGCATCGCTCCGAGCAGAACGGAAACGTCTTGTTCTCGGGCGGGAGCGCCACGGCTTTGCGACACGAGGGACACTGCGGGGAAGCCATGGCCGCGCATTCTGCCCGAATTCGACGGCAGTCGCGGCATCGATGCGTCGCGGGTAACGTGCGCCGCCTCGTGTTCCTTCGATCGCTCGCGTTGCTCCTGCTGGTCGCCGCCTGTCGTGATCCCAACACCCGCCGGGTCGACCCACCTCCGCCGATGCCCATGTGTGGCGACGCGAAGATCGACGACGGCGAAGAGTGCGACGGCTCGAACCTGGCCGATCAGACCTGCCTCACGCTCGGCTACGAGGCAGGGCAGCTCACCTGCGGCGCCGACTGCAAGTTCGTGAAGACGCTCTGCACGAAGAAGTGCGGCAACGGAATGATCGACACGGGCGAGACCTGCGATGGAACGCTCGGGGTTCCCGTCTGCACGACGTTCGGGAGCAACCGCTGCGCAGACGATTGCCGCGTCGACACGTCGAACTGCATCACGCAGGCGTTCGAGGCGGCTCCCGAGCTGACGGTGACGAACGGAGGGCCGGCGGTGATCGCCGATCTGCCTCCCGTCGGAGTGCCCGACCTGGTGATGGCCGTACCGAGCCGCAACCGCATCGAGCTGTTCGGATGGAACACGGTGCAGGGCTTCTCGGGCTCGACCAGCCGCAAGGTCTCGTTCCAGCGCACGCCGCTCGTCTGCATGACGGGAGAGTTCACCAGCGACGGAAACCTCGACGTCGCGACGATCAACGACACGGGCGCGTTCGACACGTACGTCTCGCAGGGCAGCACCTTCGCCCTTCGCGAGCTCGATGGTGGTTGCGCGGGCGCGAGGCTGGTCGGCGTGGTGAAGGCCGGAGCCCAGCGCGATCTCGCGGTGGCGTTCGGCTGCGATTCCTTCTTCACCCTCGAGACGGCGGGGGTTCGACGCTTTGCGACGCCCGATGCTGGCGCGGTCGGCGTCGGCGACTTCACGCGCGATGGGCTCGGCGACGTGCTGGTCGTCGACAGCGTCGGAGACACGCTCACCGTCTTTCCCGGGCCGGGCTTCGAGCGGGACGCAGGGCTGTTGCTCAGCGCCCTGCCCTCGCTGCTGGCGACCGGCGATCTCGACGGCGATGGAGACGCGGATCTGGCGGCCGTCATCGGCAACGACGTGAAGCTGTTCGAGAACACGGGCATCGCCTTCGCCGACAAGGTGACGTTCGCGGCGCCGCGCGCGCAGGCGGTCGAGGTGCGCGACTTCGATCTCGATGGCGTCGTCGACGTCTTCTTCACCTCGGGCGACGACGTCGTGGTGCGGCGCAACCGCGGCCAGTGGGCGTTCTCGGAGTTCAAACAGAGCGCGGGTGCAGGGAACCGGCTCTCGGTCTCGGTGGGCGATGTCGACGCCGACGGAGACCCCGACGTGGCGGTCACCTTCAGCACCGGGGCCGACTCGACCCGCACGGCCGTCGTCAGAAACCGCGCTCGCTGACGGCCGGTCAGGTCCAACAGGCCGTTGACGTCGAGAATCGTTGTGGTACTTGCCCCGCGCCGCGCCGACGTAGCTCAGTGGTAGAGCAACTGATTCGTAATCAGTAGGTCCCCGGTTCAAGCCCGGGCGTCGGCTCCAGAAATGGCCCCGGACTTCTCTCGCAGAGGTCCGGGGCTTTCGTTTTTTTCCGGCAGCGTTTCGACCCCGAACAGGAGCCTGATGAGCGGTGGCTCCTGTGGATCTGGTCGAACTTCGCCACGGCGAATGTGGCTCACGAAGCCGGGAGTCGACCCTCGAAACAGCACTGCTTTCACGGCGCATTCACGATGGTTTTCAGGGCGTTGGGTTGACGCGGCGTGGCGTCAGTTTTGGCTACCTGCACCAGAGGGCGACCCATACGGTCCGCGCGGTTTTTCCGGCTCCACCTGGAGTGTTTTTCGGAGCCTTTTCCCAGGAGCACAGGACCATGGCTGAAGAGAACTTCATGCGGGTGCCCAACGCCGGGCAGCAGCGCAAGACCATCTACACCGAGGCGATGGAGATCTTCGATCGCGCGGCTGACGCGATGGGGCTCGACCGGCGCGTGCGGCTCGAGCTCGAAGAGCCCGACTACGAGCACATCTTCTACGTCACCACCAAGCTGAAGGATCGCCTCGTGCCGGTGGTGCCCGAGGCCGCACGCAACTTCGCCGATCTGAGCGTCACCAAGGTTCGTGACCCGGCCGGCTTCGAGCGCCTCGCCGACGGGAAGATCATTCTCAACGGCAAGGCCCTGCTCGGCAGCGACGTGAACATTCGCGCGGGCCACCTGCGCCTCGAAGACGGCACGGTGTACCAGCTCGTTCCCGGCGACACGCAGCGCTTCAAGGCGTACCGCGTGCAGCACAACCAGGCGCGCGGCCCGTACAAGGGCGGCATTCGGTTCCACCGTGAAGTGTCGCTCGACCTCTTCAAGGCGCTCGCCGCCGAGATGACGTGGAAGACCGCGATCGCCGACGTTCCGTTCGGTGGTGGCAAGGGTGGCATTCAGCTCGACCCGCGCCAGCTCGGCCGTGAAGAGCTCCAGGCCATCTCGCTGCGCTTCATGTACAAACTGAAGCAGCTGGTCGGCCCGAACATCGACATTCCGGCGCCCGACGTCGGCACGAACTCTGAGATCATGGCGCTCTTCCTGCGTCAGTTCTCGGACGGCGAGCGCGAGCGTCACAACCAGCGCGGCGTCATCACCGGCAAGGACGTGCGCATCGGCGGCTCCGAGGGTCGCACCAAGGCGACCGGCCAGGGCGTCGCCTACACGATCGAAGACTACTTCCAGGATCGTGGCGAGTCGGTGAAGGGCAAGACCTTCATCGTGCAGGGCTACGGCAACGTCGGCAGCTGGGGCTCGGTCATTCTGCAGAACATGGGCGCCAAGCTGCTCGCGGTGAACGACGCCGACGGCACCATCTACAACCCCGAGGGCATCGATGCGGTCGAGTTGATGCGCTACGCGAACGAGAACCCGAAGAACCTGAAGCGCTCGGTGCTCGGGTTCCCCGGAGCGCAGGCGATCAGCAAGGCCGACTTCTGGCAGGTGAAGGCCGACATCGCGGTGCCCGCGGCGCTCGGTGGCGAGATCACCGCAGAGATCGCCGAGAAGCTGAACGTGAAGCTGGTGGCCGAGGGCGCGAACGGCCCGACG
>JAEUJR010000548.1 GCA_016793585.1 Archangium sp. | reverse complement strand
CTCACGCTTCGGCGCGGTCACGGCGACCTGCACGTCGAGCGCGGGCCGTACCAGCACTGGTACTTTGCGCCGTTCGTGGTGACGCTCGCGCGCGACTCGTCACGGTGGGAGCTGGGCGCTGGAGGAAAGGAGCTGCTCCCGCTCGCGCTCGCGGGGCTGCCACGGGTGAAGACAGCGACGCTGCATGTCGCGGGAGCGCTGGCTGATCAGCTCCCCGAGCTCACCTCGTTGCTTCGTGCGCACGCCGAGACCGTCACCGTCACGACCGCTGATCCCGTCTCGGAGTGGACGCCGAAGTTCGTGAAGGCCCACAAACGGCTCGAGCTGCGCGCCCGAATGGATGCGGCGCCGCTCCGGCCGTCGACGCTCGAGGCGCTGCTCGTTCAACATTCAAAGACCGAGTCGGTGCTCATCTTCCAGCGCACCATCGACCTCGTGCCGTGGTTCGACTGGGTGCGAACCCGAAAGCTGCCGCTCGATTTCCGTCTGCCGAACGCGCACCCCGACGGCCCGATTCGCCTCTCGTGGAAAGACGGGCTGCACGTGTCGCTCACGCTTCGGCACGAGCTGATCAAGCCGTTGCCGCCGCTCCTCTTCGCCGCGCCCGCGAAGAGCGTCGACCACCTCGAGCTGGTGCATTTCGAGGCGGTTCCAGCGGCGTGGGTCGAGGTCGCGAAGCACCTGGCGAAGCGGCACACCTCGCGGAGGCCATGACTACGCGACGACGATGGCCTTCCACGCGAGCAACGCGCCATCGCTCTGCCGCGACGTCTGCATCAGCGCCTCACTCACCGTGAGCCCGGCCTCCTGAATCACCTTGTCGTTCGCGTTCAGCACGTACCCGCTCTTGCTGGTCGCCACGTAGGTCGGCTGGGAGTTGTAGATGTCGCTCTTCAACGTCTCGTCGAAGAACACCTGCGACACGAGCGACTTCGTCGACCCGCGCGACACCTGGAAGTGGATGTGGGTCGCCCGGCTGCCGTACCACCCGGGAAAGTTCGTATCGAACGTCACCCGGCCATCACTGCCAGCCGTCTGAATGCCGCGGTACCAGAGCGCAGCGGCTGCAGCCGCGTTGCCACCGGTACACATCGCGTCGTTCGTGCCGTCGATGTCGCCCGAGTACACGCCGGCCGTCGAGCAGTGCCAGATCTCGAGCGTCGCGTTGGGAATCGGGTTGCAGCTCGAGTCGAGGAGCAGGAACTCGAGCCGCGTCGGCAGGCCCGCCACACCTTCGGCGATGTCCTTCCGGGTCAGCAGGCTGCTCGTCGCGTGGCACGGGCCCAGCGTGGCCGACTTGTACACGGTGCAGGTCGCGCCGAGGCCCGAGGCGAACGGGTTGCCGTAGTCCTTGCCCGAGAGCACCGCCGTGCCACCGCTCGCCCAGCTCGTGCTCGAGCCTTCGACGCCACCGTCCGACGACGACGAGTCGGTTCCGACTCCGCAGCGCGAGAGCGCCACCGCACCGAGGCCTGCCGACAGCCACCGCAACGCCGTACGACGAGAGAGACGAGTCATGAAGCTCCTGGAGTGTGGTTGGCTGCTCAGACGAACGCGGCCGCTGGCTCGACGCGCGCGAGGAACGGCTCCAACGCCAGCTGCAGCGACTCCTGCTCGGCGTCGAAGCACGACACCAGCGCGGCGGTGAACCCTTCCACCGCGCGCAGGGCGGTCTCGTCTTCGGGCCGCACCAGCAACCGCAGCCCGTCGAGGCTCCACTCGAGCTCGCGACGCAGCGCATGGAGCGACCCGTGCCCTGCCATCACGATGCCGAACGTGTGCTGGTAGGCCGAGAGCGCGCCGAAGCCGAGGCCGGTCGACGCCGCCACCCGCTCGATGCGCGCGAGCATCACCAGCTCGGACTCGTCGAGGTACTCGAGCACGTGGCCCACCAGCGCCTCGACGGCGAGCTGCACCCGCTGCCAGCGCGCGGCCTCTTTCACCAGCTGCAGCTGCCGCAGCGCATTGCGCGCCAGCTGCCGCGTCTGCGCGTGATGGCCATGCACCACCGCCACCAGGTCCATCACCGAGGCCGCCGCGATTCGTTCGAGCTTGCTGACGTGTCTCATTCGAAGCTCCCGTGTCGGGCATTGGGAAAAAGCGATCACCATGCGAACCTTTTTCCAGCCCCGTGCACTGGAGGCTCACCCATGCGCGCGCTGCTCCTCGGCCTTCTGCTGACGTCCTGTGCCCCGCCCCTGATGCTCGAGGGAGCGGCCTGCCCCTGCACCACCGGCTGGAGGTGCTGCGAAAACAGCTTCGTCTGTGTGCGCGAGAACGAGAGCTGCCCCATCGTGCCCGGGCCCGACGTCACACCCGCGAAGGTCGAGCTCGGCCAGGACCGCATTCAGCGCTTCACCACCACGGCCGCCGACGTCGCCTGGGCCATCGAAGAGGGCGCGGCCGGCGGCACCATCGACCAGACCGGCCGCTACCGCGCGCCCTTCGCCGTCGGCGAGTACCACGTGCTGGCGCGGGCCAACGGCGGTGTCACCCGCATCACCGTCACGGTGCGGCCGCTGAGGCTCTCGGTGCTCGCGGGGAGCTCGGGCGGTGCGTCGAAGCGGCCAGTCGACGGCGTTGGCCAGCTCGCGCGGTTGTCAGAGCCGAAGGGGCTCGCGCTGTCGGGCGGGCGGCTCTACTTCAGCGACCAGAAGCGGCTGCGTCGCCTCGACCTCGCCACCCGCCGCGTCGACACCGTCATCGACCTCGGCCAGCGGCGCATTCCCAACCCGCCTCTGAGCGTCTATTCCGAGCGCTTCACGCAACTGTCGGCCTCACGCGCCGACACGTTGTTGTTCATCGACGAGAACTGCGCGCGAGAGTTCTCGCTCACCCGAGACACGCTCGAGACGTTCTGGTGCAACGAGCTGCTCAGCGCCCTGGCCGGCGACGAGACGCGCCTCGTTCGGCTCGCCGGCACGCCACAGAAGCTGCTCGTCACCAACCGCGCCACCCGGCAGACCGTCGAGCTGCCCGCGCCGGCCGAGGGTTTCGTCGGCCCCGTGAAGCTCTCGCTGCGCGACGACCTGCTCTGGCTGCTCGACCACAACGGCACGGCGGTGCACTCGTGGAACCTGCTCCAGCCAACCACGCCGCCCGTCACGGTGGTGCCGCCGACGGCTGGTAAGGTGTTCATCGACCTCGAAGCCGGCATTCAAGACGACGCGACCGATGGGCCGTCGGTGGTGTTGCTCGAGGCGAACGGCCGCATCGTCGAGGCTCCGCCCGATGGCCGGTACTTCAACGCCAGGACGACGCCGGGGCCGGCGCTGGCCTTCACGGCAGCAGGAGACCGCTTTCAGGGCTTCTACGTGTTGACGCCCGACTCCATTCGCAAGAACTACGACGCCCTCGAAGAGTTGCTGGCCGGCAAGCCCGCGGCGGGTCGCATCGAGGTCGATGGCGTCGGAGGTGGCGCGAGCATCGTCGTCTCGTTGAACGCGCTGGCGACCCGCAAGGACGTCACCTGGCTGGGCTCGCTGCGGTCGGTGCGGCGCATCGCCCGCGACGGCACCACCACCTCGATTCCCAGCGACCTCATCGCCGACAGCATCACCGTCGACGACACGCACCTCTGGCTCGCCAACTCCGGCACGCTCGCGCTCCGCCGCGTTCCGCTCACCGGCGGCGCCTGGCAGCCGTTGCCGTACCAGCCCGAAGCCCCCGCCACCTTCCTCGGCGTCATGAACGACGGGCGCATCGCCTTCATGGAGCAAGGCAGGCTGCGGTTTCTCGACGGGGCGACGGGCGAGCTGCTGCCCGGCTCCGTCGCGCTTCCAGCCATGTCGATTGTCGGCCTCGACCCGGCAGGCGCGCTCTTCGGCGAGCTCACGTCGGTCTTCCCGACGATGCCGAGGACGATGCCCTTTGCCACGGCCATCAACGGAGTGCAGCGGCTCGAGCTGTCGACAGGCAGGTTGACGAAGGCTGGGCCCGACCCGCTGCTGCGTGGAGACACCTCGTGGGTTGCCACCACCACGCTCGCCTCGGCGACTGCGGAGCGGCAGTACGCGCGCTCGGCCGACGGCGACCAGCTCTTCTTCGACCAGGGAGGCGTCTGGGTGCCCCTCGTCGGCGTGGCGGGAAAGCCGGTGGTTGGCACGGGCGCGCTCCCCGGCACCGTCAACACCATCAAGGCCGTCGCGACGCTCGACAACGGAGACGTCGTGCTCGTCGACGGCGGCGAACACGTGGTGCTGGTCGTCGAATGAGCGCCTCACCTTCGAAGTCGAACGTGGTGCCGCTCTTCGCGATGGAGCACCGCGAAGACGACGCGTTGATGGCGCTGTCACGGGAGCACCGCGCGGCCTTCGACACCCTCGTCGCCCGCCACCAGCACGCCCTGCTGCGCATCGCCGCCAAGTACCTGGGTGACGTCGCGGCCGCAAAGGACGTCTGCCAGGCGGTGTTCCTCGAGGTGTACCAGTCGCGCCACCGCTACCAGCCGCGCGGCCGTTTCACGCACTGGCTCCGCCGCGTGTTGCTGACGCGCTGTCACGTCGCCGCGAGGAAGGGCCGGCTCGTCGAGCGCACGCGGCCCGAGGCAGGCCCCTCGCCGTCACAACCCGACGAGCTGATTCTCGCCGAAGAGCGCCGCCGCCTCGTCGAAGCGCACGTGTCGAAGCTGTCGGAGAAGCACCGTGAAGTGGTGGTGCTGCGCTACGCGGGCGAACACCCGCTCGAAGAGATTGCCGACATTCTCGAGGTGCCGCTGGGCACGGTGAAGAGCCGCCTCTTCGCCGCCATGGCCGCCCTCTCTGACTCGATGAAAGAGGAGGCGCCATGAGCGACCCGCGCTTCGACGAGCTGGTTCAGTGGACGGAGGGCGAAGTGACGACACGCCGCGCGGCCGAGCTCGAGCGTGAGCTGGCAGCGTCGGACGCGCTGCGGGCCGAGAAGGCGAAGGTCGACGCGCTGATGGAGTCGCTCGCCCGCCCTGCGCCGGGCCTCGAGGCCATCGACCTGCGCGCGCAGCTCTGGGCGAACGTCGAGGCCGCACCGGCGCCGCAGAGCACCCGCCGGCTCCCCCTGTGGCTCTCGCTCGCGGCAGGCCTGGTGGTGATGGCGGCTGTCTCGTTCATGGCGCTGCGAGACGACGGCATTCGCGAGAAGGGTGGCGCGGGCCAGCTCACCGGCTTCGAGGCCTTCGTGGTGCGTGGCGACGCCGTGACGCCGCTCGGCGCGACGATGCACGTGGGCGACGCGCTCGGCTTCTCGTACCTCAACCTGCCGGGCAGCCGCGCCACCGAGCTGCTGCTCTACGGCGTCGACGCGCGGGGCGAGACGTTCTGGTTCTACCCCGCGTGGACCGACGCCTCGCGCCCACCAGACTCGCTGCACATCGGCACCTCGAACGAGCCGGTGCGGTTGATGGAGGCCGTTCGGCACGCGCTGGTGCCAGGCCGCTTCGAGTTGCACGCCGTGTTCCTG
>JAEUJR010000539.1 GCA_016793585.1 Archangium sp. | reverse complement strand
GTACTTCACGAAGGAGGACGCGAAGCAGTTGTTCGTCGATGGGCAGATTCCGTCGAGCTGGCAGCCTCCTGCCGTGCCCGGAAAGGTGCACGTGACGGATGTGCTCGGTGGCGCGGCGCTCGGGTTGTTCCGGCAGTTGATCAACGGTCAGTGAGCCAACGACCTGGCTGCTCGTTGTGTCTGCACGCGCGCGACGAGCAGCGCGTCGGAGGAGAGAGAGACCGGGACCCCACACACAGGTGAACTCTTTCGTGGGAGCTGATGGCTCCCACGATGCGGGCAGAACGACCCGCCCACTGACGAGCCCCCACACAGCAGAGCGGCCCTCCGTTACAACGTCGCCATGCAGTTCCCCCGCGGCTACGTCGGCACCAACCACGAAACCATCGGCTCCGACGTCATCGCCGTGCTGGCGACGTTGCGCTCACCCGAAGAGGTGTTGGGCGCGGCACTCCACGCGCGCCTCAAAGACATGAAGCCCGACGCCTGGTACCCCGTCTCCACGCTCCTCGACCTGCTCGAGCACCTCGCACGGCGTGTCGGCGTGGCGAGCGTGACGAAGATGGGCCGACAACTCTTCCTCGACTCGCACAAGGCCGCCACCCAGCAACAGCTCACCTCGGCGGGCGACGTCGTCTTTGGCATCGACGCGCTCTACCGTCGCGCCAACCGCGGCGAACAGCTTGGCGGCTGGGTGGTGAAGGGCTTTCGCCCCGGGTTTGCGCTGCTCGAGAAGACGACGCCGCACCACTGCGCCCTCGAAGAGGGCATTCTGCTCGAGGCGCTGCACGGGCTCGGCGCGGAGTGCCTCATCACCCAGACCCAGTGCCTTCGTCGCGGCGACCCGCTGTGCGTCTTCGAGCTGCACTCGGCGGTGCGAGACGCCCGGTGGATGGGGAAGTGGCCGGTGCTCTGAGGCAGCAGGACATCACCCGAGTACGGCGCTCGGGTCGGCGCAGCCGGCTCACTTCTTCGACAGCCACACGAGCAGCCACGCGCGCGAGACCGGGTGCAGGTCGAGGGAGAGCATCGCGCTGCCAGCGGCGCGGCGGGCCTCGGCGTTGACCTGCCGCTGCGAACGTTTCACCTCGCCGAACACGTCATTCAGGAACAACGACGCCTGCGTGGCTCGGAGCCGAGTGTACGGGTCCGTCGTCGATGACAGGGCCAGCCGCTTCAGCTCGGGAGCGAGCGTGTTCTGCCGCCCCGCCTCCCGCACCGAACGCGCGAAGCGCCACGGGCCCAGCCCCTCGTCACGGCCAGGCCGCGCGATGAGCAACCCGAGCAGAAACTGGTCGACGTCGATGCCGGTGCTCAACAGGCGGCCCGACTCGGTCTCGTGCGCCGCTTCGCCGTACGACGACCATGCGGTGCGCTCGAACTGGTCGCCCATGATGCGCACCTGCAGCTGCAGAAAGCGGCCGAGGTCACCCCGCTCGTACGCGAGCTCGGCGTACAGCCGCGCGGCCTCCTGCGGTGTGGTGTCCATCGAGCAGGTGCCCATCGGCCGAAACGCGCGGAACCGGGCGTAGAGCGCGTCGTCACCCACGTGCGCCTTCGCCCACTTCTGCGCGTCGCCCGGCTTCTCGAGCAGGCGCAGCTCGGCCATGAGCAGCGAGTCACCGTCAGCGCCTTCGTCATAGAGCGGCCCCGACGACTTCAGCAGCGTGGTCGCGTACGTCCACGGAATGAGGTCGACGTCGGCCATCTCGGCTGCGAGCCGCTCCTCGAGCGTGAAGGTGCCCTCGCCTTCCCAGCCGGTCAGCTTCCACGTGGCGCCCTCGGTGCTCGCGGCCGCCCACCCGTCGGCAGGCTCACCCTTCAGCGCGACGAGCGGCACCAGGCGCGTGCCCTTCTCGTGCGGCCACAAGGCGAACCAGCCCGACGCCGACTGCCGTTGAGACTGAATCGTGCCGCGCACGAGGGGAATGCCCTGCGTCGTGTGCACGCTCCACGCCGACTCGAACGTCTCGGCGCTGGGGAACGTGAAGCGCTCGAGGCGCGCGAGCTGGGGCTGCTTCAAAGACTCTGGAAAGGGCGCAGCGGCGAGCAGCAGTGACAGCAGCACCATGACGTCCTCCGGGGTGGCGCGTTCGACACCACCCGATGTGCTCGGGTTTCACAGCTTCAGCTTGCGCCACAGCAGCTTCCGAAAGTCGTCGACTGACTGCCCAGCTTTGTACTTCTGCGGCGTGAGAACGAGGTCGTGCGGCATCAACACCTCGGCGTCGACGCGCTCGAGCAGCTTCGACGTCGCCTCACGCCAGGCCGTGAAGAAGTTCACCACGCGTGAGACGGGCTCGAGCCCGGGCCCGGCGGTGAGCAGCACCACCTCCTGCTCCTTCACGTCGCGAATCATCAGCTCGCCGTTGTCCTGGCGCTGCCAGACGACGACGCGCACCACCGCCCATACCGCGCCCTCGCGCAGCTCGTTGCTCACGTACTCGAGCGACGCCAGCAGCGAGTCCTTCTCGCCGCTCGCCAGCGTCGAGCCGTCGAGGGCGCGGAACCACCCGTCGAGCGCGGCGTGTGCGGCCACCAGGGCGGGCGGCGGCGGCAGGTATGGGGCGAGCTCGAGCCGCCACGCCTCACGCAGCCCATTGGCATCGAGCGTCTCGGCGGCGAGCAGCTTCTTCAGCGGCTTCCACACCTGCAGGGCCCTGGGTGGAAACGAGGGCTCGGGCCGCGCCGCCTGCTCGCGAAACACCTCGCCCATCACGTCGAGCCACGCGTCGAGCACGGGTTCGAGGCGCGGGTGCTCTGGCAGCTCGAGCGGAATACGGGTGTCGACGTCTCGTGGCGTCTCGGGGGCGCTCCAGTCTTCTCGCACGCGCTCGACGCCGCGATACCGCAGCGCGAGGCCAGGCCCGCTCGAAGGCTCGAGCTCGAGCGAGAAGGCGCCATCGATGAGCGGCAGGCGAAAGAATGCAGCAGGAACCATGGGTTGATTCTGCCACGCGCCGCCGAACGTCGGCTGTCGGGGCTCGACCCGATGTCCGTGGGGGGAACGACCGACGCGACCGACTCACTGACCGGGACGCAGGCCCTCGAGCGCCTTCGCCACCGCCGCGCTCTCGTTGATGGTGCGCTGACTGAACGCCGAGTCACGCCCGAAGTACCCGAACGCACGCAGCGCCTTCGGCTGCTCCTTCACGGCGTCGAGCCGTGACAGGTCGAACCCCGGCGCCGTGAACAAGTCGACGTTCGCCGAGTTGTCGAGGTGGTGAAACCGTTCGGCGTTCGTGCGCGCGCGGCTCGCCACGTGACAGCTCGCGCAGTCGATGGTCTTCGGCGACGACCGCTCGGGGTGCTCGATGCGCAGGGCCGAGGTGAGCGCCTTGTCGAGCGTGCGGCGGTCGGCGAACCGCATGTCGGTCTCGCGCAGCAAGGTGTCGAGCTGGTCATTCGGCGCTGCCGGCACCAGCGCTCCGTTGCGGAACGACTCGCTGCCGAACTCCTGAAACGCCTGAACCTTCAGCATCGGCAGCCGGGGGATGAGGTCGTCGACGAGCGCCCCGCCCACGACGTTGAACGCGCCGAACTGCCACAGCGTGCTCTGCGCATCGACGCTCATGAAGGCCACGCGCGACAAGGTCGCCGAACCGCACGCGTCGAGCACGAGCTGCTTGAGCTTGCCGTGGTACGGCCCGTCGAGGCCCTGGCGCCGAATCACCGGGTGCACGTCGAGAGGCCCGTTCGTCATCTCGCCTGCGAGGTCGTCGAGCTCGAAGAGCGTCTTCACCACCTTCGAGAACGCCGCGTCTGACACCGAATAGAAGAGGTGCACCGTCGCGTCGCGCGTGGTGACCGCCCCGTCCTTCGTGAACAGGGGCTGTGCAACCAAGCGAACCTGCTTCACGCACGTGGGCGCCGCCGGAGGTGTCGAGCCCGGGAAGCACGGGTCGACCCGCACCGAGATGACGCGCAGCTCACCGTAGAGCTGATCAGCCGTCTCACCCTGCACCAGCACCGGCAAGCCGTCGTACAGGCGCCGCGGCAACAGCGGCCCCATCGCGCCGTCTGACGCCATGCCCAGCAACGAGGCCTCGCGGTTCACGACGGGCAACGGCAACAGGAACGAGACGTCATTCAGCGTCAGCTTCGGGCCACCTTCGACCGGCTGTGGGCCAGGCAGCGGAGCGGCTCCACAGGCGGTGAGGCCGAGCACGAGGGCGACGACGACGAAGCGCATGACGCGCGGCAGAGGCAAACGGGGTACCAGTCGCAAGGCCAGCCGCTCTGCGGACTTCCGCTCGCCAGGCGCTCACCCCTCAGATTCCCGTCATCAGATTCTGGGGAGCCTCACGACCAGGCGAGGTCGAACACGACGCCCTGCTCCGCCGAGACGCTCGCGATGGCCACGCGCACGCCCCTGGCGCCGCCGAACTCGAGCCCCGCTTCGAGCAGCCCGCGGAAGTAGTGCGGGAACGCGACCCGGTTCACCCAGAGATGAAAGTGGTTCGGCCCCAGCTCGGTCAGCCTGGTGTCGGAGTAGTTGTTGGTGGTGCGCAGGTTGCGCGAC
>JAEUJR010000494.1 GCA_016793585.1 Archangium sp. | reverse complement strand
CGACGAGAAGGGCGATCAGCTGAACGTCGCGCTGAAGCTGATGCGCAAGGGCATGCCCGAAGACAAGTTCGCCGACGAGGCCGACTTGATGGGCCTGCTCTCGCACCCGAACCTCGTGCGCATGATGGAGGTCGGCAACGCCTTCGGCCGCCCCTACATCGCCATGGAGTTCCTCATCGGCGGCGACCTGCGCGAGGTGATGGACGCGCACCAGCGGCAGACGAAGGGCTTCCCGCTCGGCATCGGCGTGCACCTGTGCATCGAGGTGCTGCGCGCGCTCGCGTACTTTCACACCGCCACCACGCGCACCGGCACGCCGCTGAGCCTCGTGCACTCCGACGTGAACCCGGCGAACGTCTTCTTCTCGGGCGCGGGCGAGGTGAAGCTCGGAGACTTCGGCGTCGCCAGCTCGGGCCACATCGACATCGGGCCCGGTGACGGCATCGCGGCGGGCAAGCTCTCGTACCTGTCTCCAGAGCAGACGCGCGGCGAGCCGCTGGGCCCGGCGAGCGACTTGTGGGCGGTGGGGGTGATGCTCCATGAGCTCATCGTCGGCTACCACCCGTTCCAGAAAGAGGGCGCGAGCGAGCAGGAGATGATGCAGCTCATTCGCCAGGCGAAGCTGAACATTCCCGACTACGTCGACAAGCCGCTCGCGCAGGTGCTGCAGAAGGCGCTCGCTCCCGACCTGCGGCAGCGCTACCGCTCGGCGGGAGAGTTCGCCGGGCCGCTCTTCGCGTGGGCCCTCGACCGCAACCAGCTGCCGACGAACAAGCAGGTGCAGGAGTGGCTCGAGTCGGTGCTCGGGCTGCTGGTCTGACGTCGTCACAATCGAAAGTGGGAACCCCCGTGCGCCGAGCGCTCCTCGTCGTCGCAGCCAGTGTCTGGTGTTGTGGAACTCCGGCGACGGAGGCCGACGCTGGCGGCTTCGCGGGTGGAGCAGCAGTCACTGCCGGCGGTGCCGCAGCGGCCGGAGGCGTTGCCGGAACTGGTGGCGGTGCCGCGACGGCCGACGCGAGCGTCGAGCGCGACGCCGGTACGGCAGACGCGGGCGCTGACGCCGGGCGCGTGGACGCGGGCGTGACGGTGATGGACGCGGGCTTTCCGCGGGTCGACCGCAGCGCGCCGCAGCTCTACCAGTTTCAGTTTCGTCCCTCGGCGGCCGACCCAGACGCCGGCCGCGTCGACGCCACGCAGCTCGCAGCGCTCGACACCCGCGTCGCTCCACGCGGGCAGCTCGTCGTGTACCTGCACGGCGCCGGCGTTCCGACGACGTGTGGCTCCACCACGCACAACGCGATGCTCGCCTCGTGGGGCTACCACGTCGTCAGCCCCTGCTACCTGTCGGACTACGGCGTGGGGAACTGTGGCAACGACATCGGCGGCTGCCGGCTCGAGGCCTTCGACGGCGTCGACCGCACCACCGTCATCGACGTGAAGCCGTCAGAGAGCATCGAGGTGCGGGTGGTGCGCATGCTCGAGCGCCTCGCCACGTTGAACCCGCAGGGCGACTGGAGCTGGTTCATCGTCAACGGCAAACCCCGGTGGGACGCCATCGTCATCTCGGGCATCTCACACGGCGCGAGCAGCGCGGGAATCATCGGGCTCCACCGGCAGGTGGCTCGCGTCGTCATGTTGTCGGGCCCGCTCGACACGAACCAGGCGTGGCTCTCGGCGCCGTCACTCACCCCGCGCGACCGCTTCTTTGGCTTCACCCATCAGCGCGACCCGCAGCACCCGGGCCACCTCGCGGCGTTCACCACGATGATGCTGCCGGGCGCTCCCGCGAACGTCGACGTCGTCGCGCCGCCGTACGCCGCGTCACACCGCCTCTTCACCAACGCCGACGCGGGAGATCCGCACGGCTCCACGCAGGCCGGTGGTGCCAGTCCACGGCTGCCCGATGGTGGCGCCCGCTTCCTGCCGGTGTGGGAGACGCTGTACCTCGAGTGAACGCCGGCGGGAGCGCGCGCCGAGCCGCGTCTGCCCACAGGCGCTGCGTCAGCACGCTCACGACCAGCAGCAGCAGCCCACCGAGCACGAAGCACCCGGCCCCGCTCATCCGCGCTCGCGCCCGGCTTCGGCTCATGACGTGAGGTCTGTCACGAGCCGAACGGGCTGCGTCATCGGGCAGGGAACCGATGCTCTGGTGGCGAGTAGAGTGCCAGCCATGTCGCCCAAGCGCTTCGTGAACCTCGACGCCGCGAACGAGAAGTACGGCCGCCACCGCGTCACCCGTATGGGCCACTTCCTCGAGCAGGGAGACCCGCTGGCCGACGCCGCCGTCACCGAGCTCGCCGCGCGCCCGAAGCCCGAGCAGGACGTGTTGATGAAGGCGCTGCTCGACGGTGACGGGTCGGTGCTGCCGCCGGCGCTGCGAGCGTTCGAGGCGACCCTCTCGGCCACGCCGCTGTGGGTCGACCGGAGCCGCGGTGACAGAGGCGGAGAGCTGCTGCTGCGTCACGGCCTGCTCTCGGGGCTCGTGCTCGCCTTCAAGTCGCTGTCGCTCGGCTACTGCAGCCCCGCCGGCAACAAGCCGCTCGCGTTCTCGGCGCGCCTCACCGAAGACACCTCGCGGCGGCTGGGAGAGACGGCGAAGTTCGTCGAAGCCGTCTCGCTCCCTCGGGGCATGGAGCGCCACGGCGAAGGCTTCGCAGCGACCGTGAAGGTGCGGCTCATGCACGCACGTGTTCGGGTCGGCCTCACCCGCTCGGCGAAGTGGAGCCACGCAGACTGGGGCCTGCCCATCAACCAGTACGACATGGCCGGCACGATTCTGTTGTTCTCACTGCTGCTCGTCGACGGGCTGCGACAGCTCGGCGTCTCGGTGTCGAAAGAAGAAGAGACCGACGTGCTGCACCTGTGGCGGCACGTGGGCGCGGTGATGGGCGTCGACCACGAGCTGCTCGCTGCCACACGCGACGAGGCAGACACCATCTGGGGCCTCATTCAAGACACGCAGGCCCCGCCCGACGACGACTCCCGCCGCCTCACCCAGGCGCTCATCGACAGCGCGAAGACGCGCGGCGCTCCCGAGCTCTACGTGTCGTTCACCGCGGCGCTCTGCCGCCACTTCGTCGGTGCGCGGCTCGCCGATGCGCTGCACCTGCCGAAGAACGCGTGGGTCATCGCGCCGGCCGTCGTGCGCACCTTCATTCGCCCCGTCGAGGTCGCGATTCGCGCGCTGCCCGGGGGCCGTGGCGCGGCGCTCAAGGTGGGCATGCTGTACTGGAAGCGCACCACCGAGGTCGGCCAGGGGCACCTCACCAACTTCCCGCTCCCGTCGGTCGACCGCTTCGAAGCGCGCTGACGCTCACTGCGCCGGAGCGCCGGCGAGGTCGTAGTAGGCCTTGATGGGCCCGAAGATGGCGCCGAGCAGCGTGCTCACGAGCGCGAAGAGCGCGAGGGCTCCGACGACGGCGACCACCACCAGCACCAGCACCCGCACCGCGCGAATCGTCTCTTCGTGCACCTCGGGCGCCAGCCGCTTCAGCGTCTCGTCGAGCGTGCCGGTGTGCTCGGCGATGCCCAGCTGCCCGAGCGTGGTGTGGTCGAACAGCGACAACGACGCGAGCGCCTCGAAGAGCGTTCCACCGGCGCGCACCTTCGCGACCGCCCCTTCGGCGCGGGCCATCAGCGACGGCCGCGACGTCGACATGATGGCCACCCGCACGGCGCTGGCGACCTCGAGCCCCGCCGACAGACTCAGGCCCAGCGTCAACAACGCGCGCGACGCGGCGAGCGACCGCAACGCGCCACCCGCGCCGGGCAGCCGCAGCACGAACGCGTCCCACGCGACCTCGGCCTTCAGCGCCGCGACCAGCACGGGCGTCATCACCACGACGACGAGGCCCGTGAGCGCCACCATCAGACCGGGCAAGAGGCCTGCGAGGTAGGCGGCTCCGACCCCGCTCATCGACTTCACGCCACTGCTGCCGACCCGCACGAGCGGCGCGAGGAAGATGACGAGGCCCAGCAGGTACGCCGGCCAGATGGAGGCGGTGAAGGCCTTCCACCGCAGGCGGCGAACCTCTTCGAGGTGCTTCGCCAGCGCCGACAACACCACCTCGAGCGAGCCCGACTGCTCGGCCGCCGACAAGAGCTCGAGCTGATCAGCCTCGAACAACGCAGGCTGCGAGCGCAGCGCTTCACCCAGCGTCTTGCCAGACGCGACCAGCTTCGCCACCTGCGAGAGCCCCTGTGACAACGCCTCGTCGGGGGCGTAGGCGCGCAGCTGCACGAAGGCCGTCGGCAACGGCACCGCGGCGCGAACGAGCGCGTGGAACTGGCGGAAGAAGACCTCCTGCTTCCGCACCCGCGTCCATTGGCTGATCAGGTTCTTCGACCAGAGCGACACGAACGCCAGCATCGCGTGGAACCGTGAAGGCCGCTGAAAAAGAAGGCGGCCCGGTACCAGGAAGGTACCGAGCCGCGGGTCTTCTCAGACTGCCAGCCCGACGAGGCTGCTGAAGTGGTGGGGGGGAACCTCCTTCAACCTCGAATTCGTCGAGCCGGAGACAGGCTTAGCGAGTGTCATGCCAAGCCCGATTTGGCCTGAATTCAGCATGTTAGGTACGCTCCCATGTCAGAACGGGTTTCACGCTTGCAAGGGGGGCCTTTCATCCCTGCAAAACACGAATAACTTCAATGGCTTGCGATGTCATTCAACTTCGAATGATCGGCTGACTTCAGTCGAGTCAGCTCGTCTCAGGTGGAGGCTCGCCTGAGGTCTTGAGCCCCAACCGCTTCATCTTCCGCCACAAGGTGGTGGTCGACACGCCCAGCACCTCGGCGACGCGGCCCAGATCAGGCAAACGCTCGAGGGCGACCTGAATCGCGCGCCGCTCTGCTTCAGTGACGGCGTCAGCCAGCGTGACGATGCCAGTAGGGCTGAAGGGAATGGGTGACGCAGGGGCGTCGGGGCTGCGAACCTTCTTGAGGGGAAAGTCCTCGGGCAGCAGGTCTTCACCTTCGGCCAGCGCTGCGGCCTGCTCGACCAGGTTCTCGAGCTCGCGCACGTTGCCGGGAAAGCCGTACCCCATCAGGTGCTCGATGGCGGCCTGCGTGAGGCGCCGCGGGTGGCGGTTGCGCGCGTTCGCCCGCTCGAGAAAGTGCTGGGCCAGCAACGGCACGTCTTCGAGACGGTCGCGCAGCGGCGGCACCTTCAACGTCACGACGGCGAGCCGGTAGAACAGGTCTTGCCGGAAGCGCTTCTCGGCCACGTCGAGCTCGATGTCGCGGTTCGAAGCCGCCACCACGCGCACGTCGACGGTGATGCTGGTGTTCTCTCCGACGCGGCGAATCTCGTGCTCCTGCAGCGCGCGCAGCAGCTTCGACTGGAACGCGCCGCTCGTCTCGGTCACCTCGTCGATGAACAACGAGCCGCCGTGCGCTTCTTCGAACAGGCCCCGGCGGGCCTTCACGGCGCCGGTGAACGCGCCCTTCGCGTGGCCGAACAGCTCGCTCTCGAGCAGGCTCTCGGTGATGGCGGCGCAGTTGACGGGCACGAAGGGCGCCTTGCTGCGTGACGAGAGCGCATGAATGGCGCGGGCGACCAGCTCTTTGCCGGTGCCCGACTCGCCTTCGATGAGCACCGTCGCGTCGCTGGTGGCCACGCGCGAGATGCGGGTGGTGAGGTCGCGCATGGCGGCGCTCTTGCCGACGAGGGCGGTGAGGCCGTGGCGCTCCTTGAACTCGCCGGCGAAGGTGTCGACGGTGCTGATGAGGCGCGCGCGCTCGAGCGCCTTCTGCACGCGGTAGACGAGCTCGCCGTCTTTGAACGGCTTGGTGATGTAGTCGTACGCGCCCGAACGAATGGCCTCGACGGCCGTCTCGATGCTGCCGTACGCCGTCATCACGATGACCTGCAGCGAGGGCGCGTTCTCGAGCGCCTTCTTCAGCAGGGCGAGCCCGTCCATCGGCTCCATCTTCAGGTCGGTCAGCAGCAGGTCGTACGAGCGCTGGGCGAGCAACGCGAGCGCCTCGTCACCGCCGCCCGCCTCGTCGACCGAGAAGCCCTCGGCCCGCAGGAGCAACGCCGTGGTCGCGCGCATGTTGCGCTGGTCGTCGACGACGAGCAGGCGGCCCTTGGTGTTGTCGTTGCTGAGGGCGACGGTGGCGTCCACCCTCGATGGCTTAACTCCCCCGCTCACGTGAGTCGATGGCATCGCAGACCCGATGTGAGACACTCCATGCTCTCGCATGCAGCGGCTGGGTCGGTACGAACTCCTCGGGCGATTGGGGCGTGGCTCGACGGCGGAAGTCCTGGCGGCCCAGCTGACGGGTCCGGGCGGGTTCGTGCGCCGTGTGGCCATCAAGCGCATGCACCCCGAGCTCGCGCAGAACCCCCGCTTCCGTGAGCTGCTGCTCGTCGAGGCCCGGCTCGCCGCCACGCTCGAGCACCGGAACATCGTGCAGGTGTACGAGCTGCTCGAAGAGGCCGACGAGCTGCTCGTCGTCATGGAGTACGCCGATGGTGGCTCCCTGCGCACGCTCCTGAAGGCCGCCGGTGGGCGCTCGGTGCCCTGGCCGGTGGTCGCGCAGATCGGCGCCGACGTCTGCGCGGCGCTCTCGTACCTGCACCGGCTGTGCGACCTCTCGGGCCGGCCGCTCGAGCTCGTGCACCGCGACGTGTCGCCCGAGAACGTGCTGCTGACCCGCAGCGGCGGCGTGAAGCTGGCCGACTTCGGCATCGCCCGGGCACGCGGCCACGAGCAGCGGGCTGGCAGAGAGATCATCGGCCACGTGCAGTACATGCCGGCCGAGCAGCAGCTCGACCTCGGCGCCGACGAGAAGGTCGACGTCTTCGCGCTGGGCGCGGTGCTGTACGAGCTGGCCACGGGCGCCCCGCCGTTTCCGCACGGGCACGCGCTGGCGAAGCAGCGGGGAGCGCGGCCGATTCACCTCACCGAGCGCTGCCCCGACTTTCCTCCCGAGCTGTGCGACCGGCTCATGTCGGCGCTGGCAGACGACCCGGCGCAGCGGCCCACGGCCGAAGCGTTGAGCGTGGGCATCACGCGCGTCATCGGCAACACCTCGTCGACGACGCTGCTCGGCGCCCTCTCGCGGTACGTCACGCAGCTCGTCCCCACGCCGCCCATCGACGGCCTCGAGGCGCTGACGTTGCCAGAGCGGCCCGCCGTGGCGAGGCGCGATGGGGGCTCGAGCGTGCGGGTGGCGCAGCGGCTGAGCCTCGAGGCGCAGCTGCGCGACCGCCCGGGTCTCTTCTCCATCGTCGGGCCATGCGGCTCGGGCACCTCGACGGCCGCGCGAGAAGTGGCGGGCGCGCTGGGCCGCCAGGTCTTCTTCGTCGCGTGCACCAACCGCACGCAGGAGCAGGCGCTCGAGGCGCTCGCCGAGGCACTGGGCGTCACCATTCCCGACGCGCGCTCCGACACGGGGCTCTCGAAGGCGCTCGCGGGCGCGGCCGAGGCGGTGCTGGTGCTCGACGACGTCTCCCCTGCGCTCGCTCCGCTGGCGGGGCGGCTGGCGGCGGCAGGTGGGCTGCGGGTGCTCGTCACCGCCATGGCGCCCCTGGGGCTGCCCCGCGAGCACGTCGTTCGGCTCGCGCCGCTGTCGGTCGACGAAGCCGTCGTCGTGCTCGAGCGGGGGCTGGGCGCGGGCGTCGCTTCACGCGAGGCGCTCACAGACCTCGCCAGCCGCCTCGATGGAACCCCCCTCGAGCTGAACGTCGCCATCGAGGCGCTGCGGCTGTCGGGGCCAGCGACGCTCGCCCTTCGCCTCGGGCAAGGCGAGGGCCTCACCGGCACGCCCTCGCCCACCGCCGCGCGGGCCTTCGAGCGGGTGTGGAGCGGCCTCGGCGCCGACGAGCAGACGCTGGTCGGCGCGCTCTCGGTCTTTCACGGCGGCTTCACCGTCGAGGCGGCAGGCGCCGTGGCCGGGCTCGAAGACCCGCAGGTGATGGGTGACGCGCTCGAGCGGCTGGTGGCGAAGAGCGTGGTGGTGACGCGGCGACAGCTCGAGGGCCCGGCGAGTGCCCGAACGCCCAGCCTGCGCCGCCTGCGCTCCGCGGTGCCCGAGTGGTTCCGTCAGCGCGTGGTGAAGGCGCTGGGCCAGGCCCTCGACGGCGCCAGAGCGCGCCACGCGCTGCACTTCATTCGCTCGGGCAGCAGCTGGCTGGCCGGCACGCCCGGGCACTTCGGCGCTGCCTTTCGCGAGATGCTGCGCGACGAAGAAGAGAACCTGCTCGCGGTGCACCAGCGGGCGTTGCAGGCGTTCCCGCTGACGGGCGAAGCGGTGAACGACGCGCTCTCGGCCGCCCTCTTGCTCGCGCCGTGGCTGAGCCAGGCCGGGTCGTTCGAGCGCGCGGCAGGGTTGCTCGACTCGGCGCTGTCGGTCGCCGAGCCGCTCGACTGTCACCCGCCCCTCTTTGTCCGGGCGCTGGTGGCGCGCGCTGAGCTGCACCGAAAACGCGGCACCTTGTCCGACGCGGAGCACGACGTGACGCGGGCGATGCAGCGGTGTGAAGCCCTGAAGGACCCGCGCCTGCTCGCCGAGACGCTGCTCGTTCGCGCGGCCCTGTGCATCGACCGCACGCACCACGAGCAGGCCGCCACCGCGCTCGACCAGGTGCACCAGTTTCTCCTCGTGCACGACGACGCGCGGTTGGGCGCGCAGGTGCACGCCTCGTGGGCGTTGCTGGCCCTCGAGCACGGAGACTTCGAGGCGTCGCTCGACTCGGCGAAGACGGCGCTCGAGCAGTACCGCGCGCTCGGTGACGAGCGCTACGAGGCCGTGTGCCTGGCGTCACTCGGAGCCGTTCACCTCGAACAGGGCCGGTTCGGCGCGGCGCGCAGCAGCCACCTCGCGGCCATCACCACCCTCGACTCGCTCGGTGACCGGTACACGGCCGCCCTCGTGCGCGGCTACCTCGGGCTCGACGAGCTGTTTTCGGGAGACGACGGGGCCGCGGCGCGCGCCCTCGAGGCAGCGACGGCCTCGCTCTCGGCCATGGGCGAGCTGCGCTACCTGGCGCTGTTCCGCGCGTGGCACGCGGTGGTGCAGAAGCAGTGGCCGCTGACCGAGCGCGTGGCCGTGGTGGACGAGTCGCTGGCCGTGCTTGCGAAGCTCGGCGACGCCGTATTCGGGTGGACGGTGCGCGTGTTGGCGGCGGTGGTGCGGGGCGCGGCGGTGCCTCCTCCCGGAGCCGAACACCCGGAGCGAGACAACGACGTGCGCCTGGCGCGGCGCTTCGCCCGCCGAACCGTGCGTGACTGAGACGGCCGGGCAGCGCCCCGAGCCGAGGAGTCGTGCCCGAGCGCGCAGAAGAAGAAGCTGCGACGGAACTCCGGCTACCACTCCCCACGAAGCGCCCGACATGCCCAACGTCGGGTTCGCGAACGTCGAGGAAGCGCCTCGTCAGGTGCAGAAGCCGACGCAGGTGTTCGAGCTGCACTGGCACCCGGCGATGCAGGGCAGGCCCGACTGGCGCTTCGCCTCGCAGGTGTTGATGGAGCACCACGAGTCTCCGTCACACCGGCCGCCGCCGCAGATGGTGGTGCAGCTCGTGTAGCAACTGCCGCTGCTCGTGCAGGTGTACCGGCCGCAGTCGTTGTCGGGGTCGGAGAACTCGGGGGCGTTGGCGCACAGCCCGGGCACCTGGCCGGGCAGGCCGGCGCAGCGCTGACAGGTGCCGCTACAACCGGTGTTGCAGCACACGCCGTCGACGCAGAACCCCGAGAGACACTCGCAGCCGCCGCCGCACACCACGCCGACCGGCTTCTTGGGCGTGCAACTGGTGCCCACGCACGCGCTGGTCGAGTCACACTGCGTGGCCGCACAGCCTCCGGAGCAGGTGGTGGAGCACGCACCCGCGCCGTTGCAGGTGAAGGAGCCGCAGCCGTTCTCGGGGTCGGTGCCGCTCGAGTGGCTTCGGCAGGTGCCGACGAAGCCCGTCAGGTTGCACGCCACGCACGTGCCGCTGCACGAGCTGTTGCAACACACGCCGTCGACACACTGGCCCGAGCTGCACTCGCAGGTGCTGCTGCATGACGCCCCGTTCGCCTTCTTCGCGGTGCAGGTGGAGCCGGAGCAGTACGCCGTGGCGTCGCACTGTGACGCGGCGCACGCTCCCGAGCAGGTGGTGCTGCAGGCGCCCGCGCCGTTGCAGCCATAGAGGCCGCATGCGTTCTCGGGGTCCTGCCCCACCGCGTAGTCGCGGCACGTGCCGACGAAGCCGGTCAGGTTGCAGGCCGAGCAGGTGCCCGCGCACGCGACGTTGCAGCAGACACCGTCTTCACACTGGCCCGAGGTGCACTCGGCGTCATCGGCGCAGGTGAGGCCGTTGGCCTTCTTCGCCACGCACGCGGTGCCGTTGCAGTACTGCGTCGAGGAGCAGCCGTTGACGTCACGCGGGCAGATGCTCGAGGTGCCCGTGCACGACTCGGCGACCGTGTCACACGAGCCCGAGGCCGCGCGGCACACGGTGGTGATGGGCAGGAACGCGTTGGCCGGGCAGGCGCTCGAGGCGCCCGTGCACGTCTCGGCGACGTCGCACACGCCGGCCGAGGCCCGACAGACGGTGCCGCGCGGCGCGACCGCGTCGGCCGGGCACGCACCCGAGCTGCCGGAGCACGTCTCGGCGGCGTCACAGGGCCCGGCTGCGGCGCGGCACGAGGTGCCCGCAGGCTCGAAGGTGTCAGCTGGGCACGCGGCAGAGGTGCCAGGGCACAGCTCGGCGGCATCACAGGCTCCGCTGACGGCGCGGCACACCACGGTGTTGGGCGCGAACTCATCGGAGGGACATGTCTTGGCCGTGCCATCGCAGCCCTCGGCGACGTCGCACATGTTCACTGCGACGCGACAGATGGTGCCCTGCGGTCGAACGTCGTCGGCCGGGCAGCCCGCCGAAGAGCCGGAGCAGTGCTCGGCGACGTCGCAGGGGCCCATCGAGGCGCGGCACTCCTGGCTCGCCTGCAGGAACTGATCAGCCGGGCACGCTGCCGATGTTCCCGTGCAGCGCTCGTCGACGTCACAGGCACCGCTCGCGGGACGACAGACGGTGCCCATCGGCTCGAGCTTGTCGCTCGGGCACGCGCCCGCCTGGCAGACCTCGACGGCGTCGCACGGGCTGGCCTCGAGGCGGCAGGGCAACCCACCACAATGCAGGTCTGCACAGTCGGTCTGGCCGTTGTGGTCGTTGTCGATTCCGTCGGCGCATTCGCCGTCGTTGAGGCCCTCGACGCCCGCGTCGTTGAACACGCTGCCGCCAGCGGCTCCGCCGCCCGTCGAGCCGCCGCCCGAGGCGCCTCCCCCGGTCACGCCGCCTGCGCTTCCGCCGCCTGTTCCTGCATCAGGGCCGGCGACAGGGCCGCAGGCGATGAGCGAGAGACACAGCGCTGCCACGCGAAGAGATTTCACGATGAGGCCTCCTGTGGCGTCACGGGAGCATCAGCCGGGCCGCGCGCGCACAGCGACGAAACGCCGGCCTCGGGTCGTTGAGGCTTGCGCACCGCCAAGGTCGCGGGGTGCAGAGTTTTCTTGAGGCGGCGCAGGCCGGGGGCCCGACGTCACGCTCGATTGTGCCCCCCGACGGGATTAGGCCCTCACCCGCACCTTCACGCCGGAGCCGTCATGCCCTTCTCGTACACGCCCATTCTTCCGCTCGAGCACCACGACGAGACGCCGTGGCGGCTGATCACGAAGGACCACGTCTCGACCTTCACCGCCGACGGGAAGACGTTTCTCAAGGTCGCGCCCGAGGCGCTGACGGTGTTGACGGCCGAGGCGATGAAAGACATCGCCCACCTGCTGCGGCCGGGGCACCTCGCGCAGCTCGAGAGAATCCTCGAAGACCCCGAGGCCACCAACAACGACAAGTTCGTCGCGCTCGACCTCTTGAAGAACGCGGTCATCG
>JAEUJR010000433.1 GCA_016793585.1 Archangium sp. | reverse complement strand
CGACGAGAGCGCCGACAAGCAGGCCGATCGCACGATGAGCGAGCTGAACGCCTGCCACCACTGCGGCCTCTCGTTCCCCGATCTCACGCCGGCGTCGTTCTCGTTCAACAACCCGCTCGGCATGTGCACCGACTGCTCCGGTCTCGGCACGCGCCCCGAGATGGACCCCGATCTGATCGTCACCGACAAGACGCGCTCGATTCGCGAAGGCGCGGTCGAGGTGTGGGCGTCGGGAGTCACGCGCGGCGAAGGGTGGACGGCCGATCTCGTCGACACGCTCTCGCGGGCCTTCGGCATCGATCTCGAGACGCCGTGGGAGAAGCTGCCGAAGAGTCAGCGCGACATCGTCATGTACGGCGCCGGCGGCAAAGAAGTGTCGATGAAGTGGGGCGACGCGCGCTGGAAGATGGAGTGGGAAGGCCTCGTCAACAAGCTGATGCGCGGCTTCCAGTCGACGACGTCGGAGTCGATGAAGCAGTACTACATGCGTTTCCTCTCGGACAAACCGTGCCCGACCTGCCAGGGCGAGCGGCTCAAGCCCGAGTCGCGCGCGGTGAAGGTGCACGGCAAGACGATCGTCGAGGTCTCGCACCACACCATCACCGAGGCGCAGACCTTCCTCACCGAGATGCCGCTGACGAAGAACGAAGCGACCATCGGCGCCGAGTTGCTCAAGGAGATCCGCTCCCGCCTCGGCTTCCTCATCGACGTCGGCCTCGGGTACCTCACGCTCGATCGCAGCGCGTCGTCGTTGTCGGGCGGCGAGAGCCAGCGCATTCGCCTCGCCTCGCAGATGGGCAGCGAGCTCACGGGCGTCATCTACATTCTCGACGAGCCCTCCATCGGGCTGCACCAGCGCGACAACGGGCGCCTCATCGGCACGCTGAAGAAGCTGCGCGACCTCGGCAACACGGTGCTCGTGGTGGAGCACGACGAAGAGACCATGGAGGAGTCGGACTGGATCGTCGACTTCGGCCCTGGCGCGGGTGAGCTCGGCGGCGCGGTGGTGGCCGAGGGCACGCCGAAGCAGGTGATGCGCGACGAGAACAGCGTCACCGGCGGCTATCTCTCGGGCCGGCTCGAGATCGGCGTGCCCCCCACCCGGCGCAAAGGGCTCAAGACGAAGATCTCCATTCGCGGCGCGAAGGAGAACAACCTCAAGAACGTCGACGTCGATCTGCCGCTCGGCACCTTCATCGCCATCACCGGCGTCTCGGGCGCGGGCAAGTCGACGCTCATCAACGAGATCCTCTACCCTGCCCTCGCGCGGCACCTCACCGAGTCACGCGTGATGCCGGGGAAACACGCGTCGATCAGCGGCATCGAGCACCTCGACAAGGTCATCGACATCGATCAGCGCCCCATCGGTCGTACGCCGCGCTCCAACCCCGCGACGTACACCAAGGTGTTCGACCCGATTCGTGAGGTGCTGGCCCAGACGGCCGAGGCGCGCGCGTTCGGCTACACGCCGGGCCGCTTCAGCTTCAACGTGAAGGGCGGCCGCTGCGAGGCGTGCGAAGGCGACGGCGTGAAGAAGGTCGAGATGCACTTCCTCGCCGACGTGTACGTGCCGTGCGAGGTGTGTGGCGGCAAACGCTTCAACGAGGCGACGCTGCGCGTGCGGTACAAGGGCAAGAACGTGTCGGAGATGCTCGACATGTCGGTGCGCGAGGCCATCGAGCACTTCTCGGTGCACCGAGACATCATGCGGCACCTGCAGACGCTCGATGACGTCGGGCTCTCGTACCTGAAGCTCGGGCAGCCTTCGCCGACGCTCTCGGGCGGTGAAGCCCAGCGCATCAAGCTGTCGCGCGAGCTCGCGAAGGTGGCGACGGGACGAACGCTCTACATCCTCGACGAGCCGACGACAGGCCTGCACTTCGAAGACATTCGCAAGCTGCTCATCGTGCTGAACCGGCTGGTCGACGCGGGGAACACGGTGCTGGTGATCGAGCACAACCTCGACGTCATCAAGTCGGCCGACTGGGTGATCGATCTCGGGCCCGAAGGCGGAGATGGTGGTGGCCAGATTCTGGCCGAGGGCACGCCTGAAGAGGTCGCCGAGGTGAAGGGCTCGTACACCGGGAAGTACCTGAAGCACGTGCTCGAGAAGGGGCGCAAACAGCGCGTCGGCGTGCGCGTGGCGGGTTGACGGGAACGGAACGCGCCGCTCGTTTCGATCAAAGCAGCACCGGCGATCCGCACGCGGACCGCCGATGCTTCACACGTTCACGCCCTGAGGCAGGCGGTCGATCAACCCGCGCCGCTCGAGGGGTGGCCGCAACGCCGCGTCGAGCTCGAAGCGCACCCCTCGGTGGGAGACAACGAGCGGCGTCAGTCCCGGGACGAGTTCGTCCCAGAGGCCCTCGAACACGAGCGTGCCGATTCGAACGCGCTCGAGTGACGGCAGCCGAACGTCGAGCACCTCGTCGAGCACGGCCATCAGATGCGACGTCGAGAATGACGACTGCTGCATGGTGACGACCAGTGTCTGCAGCCGGCTCGCGACGGCGAGCGACTCGAGCTCACGCACGAGCTTCGGCAACCGTGAGCGTGGCGCCGGCGCGACCCGGCCGTGCCGCTGGTACACGTCGGCCGCCTGACTGCGCAGCTCCACCGACTGCAGGAAGCCGCGCCGCCACCGGAACGTCGCCAGGGAGCTCGCCATCTGAAGTGCTCCGAGCAGCGTCTTGCCGTGCAGCGCGAGGTGACGACGCTCGGCCTCGACCAGGCGCGGATCACCCGGACGGTTCTCGAGGGCCAGCTGCAGGTGCATG
>JAEUJR010000428.1 GCA_016793585.1 Archangium sp. | reverse complement strand
CTCGCGCACTACAAGGCCCTGCCGCCCGAGTTCGACGGGCCGATTCCAGAAGCCGATCTCGCGGTCGATGCCGAAGGCCACCCGGTCGAAGGTCACGTCTGCATCGCGTCGTTCGCGTGGTGGCGCCGCCAGTTCGAGGCGGCCGGGCTCGTCGCTGATGCGTCCCTCGACCAATGGGCGCACGAGAAGCTGAAGCCCCACGGCCTGCACATCTATCTGGACTGGATGACGTTTCGGACCCGCACCTGAATTAGGATCACGTTCGTTCCGTGGCCGACCTGATTCCCGTCTCGACGTACACCCGCGCGGCAGAGCAGACGATCGCGTCGCTCAAGCGCAGCCCGTGGATCGTCGCGGTGCCGATGCTGGCGCTGGGCCTGGGTACCCTGGCCGACTGGCTGCTCGCGCCGTTGCTCAACCTCGGCATCATCCTCGCGGCCCCGGTGAAGGCGGTGCTCTGGTCGGTCGCGCTGCACGTGTGGCGTCGCACGATGCTCGAGGGCGGCGTCGATCGTGCCGAGGTCGAAGCCGAGCTGGTCGCGCGCGCGAAGAACCTGTCGATGCTCGCCGTGCCATTGCTCTTCGGCTCGGTCGCGTTCCTCACGCTCGCGTACGGAGGTGCGCTCGCCAGCCTCTTCGTGCTGGCCGTGGTGTTGACGCCGATGCTCGAGGTCACGCTCCTCGGTTCACAGTCAGGCTTCCTCGGCTTCGAGAAGCGCCACGGCAAGTCGTGGGCCGTCACCCACTTCGTCATGACGTCGGTGCTCATCGCCGCGTGGCTCATGGTGGTGATGGTCGCGGCCGTCTTCCATGTCTTCGCCGGAGAGGTCGCCTCGGCCGTCATCGGTGGGCCCCTCATCGCGATCGTCTGGTTGATTCGTGGCCACGCCTACTTCGCGCTCGATGCACCTGAGCCCGTGAAGCCGGTCGTTCCTGCGCCGAAGAAGCCGGCCCCCACCACGAAGAAGCCGGTGACGAAACCGCCCCCCGCCGGTGCAGCGAAGAAACCCGAGCCTGCTCCGGCAAAGCGCCCGCCTGCTCCGAAGTAGCGCGCACACCGCCACTGAAACCCGAGGGCGCGAGGCTTGAAGTGCCTGTCGCCCCATGGTTTCTGTCGCGCCACCAAACCCACCGGAGCCCGCATGCCCGCACGCACGACCGCAGCACAGACCGTCACGCCCCGCGCCACCACCTCGATGTCGAACGAGCGAAAGGCCTTCTGGCACTCGCCGTACACGAACGCCGACGCGCAGGTCGTGAAGCAGAAGAAGAACCTGCCGTCGCTCGACGCTGCCAAGGAGTTCATCGGCTCGGCCATCATCAACAAGAAGGAAGCCGACCTGCAGAAGATCGGCGTCACCCGCTACCGCTTCGACGACCAGGACTGCCTCACCCGCTTCGCGCGCTCGGGCTTCACCGACTCCGACGTCAAGCAGGCGAAGAAGTCGTTCGACTTCCTCAAGGGCGCGTCGACGACCGAGGTGAAGGGCTACCTCGGCCTCAAGCTGCGCAACGCCGAGGTCGGCTACAAGGGCGGCCTCGAGATGCTGCAGCAGAACGGCATCACCGAGAGCAAGTACGACAACCACGAGCTGATGGACGCGTTCAAGTCGAGCGGCATGGGCGATCGCCAGGTGCGCGACGCCAAGGCGAAGTACGACTTCCTCGCGGGCTCGAGCCCCACCGAGATCAAGCAGTACCTCGGCCTCAAGGTGCTCAACGCGAAAGACGGCTCCGACTTCGCGAAGGACTTCCTCAAGAACATCGGCGCGAGCAAGGGCTGGGGTCGCTGAAGCCTTCGCCGTTCTCCCGCGTGGGGCTCGAGCTCGAGCTGCTCACGCCCAAAGGCCACTCCCGCGTCTCGTTCGCCCGCGCGCTCGCGCGCCGGGTGAAGGGTCGCGTGGAGTTCGGCTTCAAGTATTTCAGCGAAGGCACGCTGCCCGATGGGCGGCCGCTGTGTCGGTTGTCGCTGGCGACGCGCGTGCTCGAGCGAAACGGGCGCGTGCTCGCCACCCTCGTCGACGACAACACCATTCGTGAGGGGCTCGCGAAGAAGCCCCAGCACCGCACGCTCCACGCGACCGACGATCTGCGGCTGGCGCTGCTGGTGGAGCGGCTCGGCTGGAGCGACTCCGAAGCCACGCGGCTCGATGCCGTGCGCGAGCTGTTCGCCGGCTTCGAACGTGACGGCACGCTGCACGACGCCTTCGGCCACCCGCTCGTGGTGTCGATGAACGAGCCCGCCTCGTGGCAACGCGTCTGTGAAGTGGTGACGCGCCCGCTCGAGAAGGATCGCGCGCAGGTGGTGTGGCTCGTGCTCCAGACGGCCGCAGAGCTCGGCTGCACCCTGCCCTCCACCGCCGCGCTGCACGCGCACTACGACGCCGAGCCGTGGAGAGACGTCACGCGAATTCGCCGGTTGATCGTCGCGCACGCCCAGCATCGCGCGCAGTGGTGGCGCGCGCTGGAGCCCAACCCGCGCTGCCTCAAGCTCGCGCCGTTTCCGCCGAACGTCGTACGCGTCGCCCAGCAGGCGGGGCGCGTCTCGTTCCCCACCTTCGCGGCCGCGCTGAAGCTGGCCGGCGTCGAGAAGGCCTGCGATCTGAACCTGCTGGGCGTGATCGAGCCGCACCCGAAGCAGCCGACGCTCGAGGTGCGGTGCCTACCCATGTCGCTGGAGCCGAACCGAGTGCTCGAGACGCTCCGCGCCGCCGAACGCGTGCTCGCCGACGCGCTGGTGCCCAACAAGCCTTTGCTGAAACGCGCGCCCTCGGGCACCCTGCGCCGCCGTGTCTGACGCCACCGACAGCCTCGCTGCGACCGGGTTGATGAAGACCTACGCGAAGCGCCGCGTGGTGAACGGCGTGAGCATCGACGTGAAGCCGGGAGAGATCGTCGGCCTGCTCGGCCCCAACGGCGCCGGCAAGACGACCTCGTTCAACATGGTCGTCGGCCTCGTGCAGCCCGACCAGGGCGAGGTGACGCTGGCGGGGCGCTCGCTCACCGGGCTGCCCATGCACCAACGCGCGCGCGCCGGCCTCGGCTACCTGCCGCAGGAGGCCTCGATCTTCCGCAAGCTCACCGTGCGGCAGAACATGCTGGCCGTGCTCGAGCTGCAGCGAGGCACCACCCGCGCCGAACGCGAAGAGCGCGCCGCCCAGATCATTCAGGAGTTCGGGCTCACCCACGTGACCGAGAGCCTCGGCGAGACGCTCTCGGGCGGTGAACGCCGCCGCGCCGAGATCGCGCGCAGCCTGCTCCCGAAGCCCCGCTTCATGCTCTTCGACGAGCCCTTCGCCGGCGTCGACCCGATCAACGTCGGCGAGCTGCAGAAGGAGATCGCCCGGCTCAAGACGAAGGGGCTCGGCGTGCTCATCACCGATCACAACGTGCGCGACACCCTTCGCATCTGCGACCGCGCCTACATTCTCGCGATGGGGCAGATCCTCGAAGAGGGCACGCCCGAGGCGATCTCCCAGTCACCACGCGCCCGTTCGGTGTACCTCGGCGAGAACTTCACGCTCGGGTGACGCGGCCCGTCCTGCAGGGTTCGGGCCCAACTCCGCGGAAGCACGACAGCACGCAGAATGCCAGCGTCAGAATACTGACGAAAACCTCAATGAAAGCATGGGGCTTTCGAGATGCCGTTGTGTCTGGCACGCAGGTCCAATACCCTTGGCATGGGTTTTGAGGGACTTCCAGGGGACGAATCGACATGGGCATGGAGCTGAAACAGAGCCTCAAGATGTCGCAGTCGCTCGTCATGACGCCGCAGCTGCAGCAGGCGATCAAGCTGCTGCAGCTCTCGCGCATGGAGCTCATCGAGCAGGTCCGCGAGGAGATGGAGCAGAACCCTCTTCTCGAGAC
>JAEUJR010000387.1 GCA_016793585.1 Archangium sp. | reverse complement strand
CAGAAGTCGTCCATCGAGTACGCGCGGCCGAGCTGCGGCTGGTAGTCGCCCGGCTCCCACGAGAGGTTCGTCGCGACGGTGGAGCGCATGAGAATGGGCACGTTGAGGCCCACCGAGAGCGAGTCGGTGACGCCGTAGAGCGCCTGCACCAGCAGAAAGTCGAACTCGGCCACGGGCTTCGCCCGCAAGATGCCCTGCAGGCCGCCGCCGGGCTCGTAGCGGGGAATGTCGTCGATGAGCGAGAGCGCGCGACGGTCGCCGCTCCACTGTTTGTCGAGCGACGTTCGCAGGTAGCCCACGTCGAGCATGATGGCGCCCTGCGGCAGCACCTGCGTCTCCATGGCGAACGCGAACGTCGGGAGCAGACTCAGCAACAGAGCGCGCTTCATTGGGCGAGCCCCGTCGGCAGGAAGGGGGAGTTCGTCGCGGGCACCGTGCCCATCGCCGAGTGCAGCACGCGGTTCTTCAGGTCGAGCACCACCGCGTTCATGCTGTCGGAGCGGTCGACGACCTCGGGCTCGACCAGCAGCCCTTCGAGCCACGGCACGTCGATGGGCGCGGTGCGGGCCTGCACGCGACGGGTGACGTTGTCCATCACGCGGCGGCTGCGGAAGAAGAAGCCCGACCAGAAACGCTGCGGCACGATGCGCTGGCCCGCGAGCGTGAGCGTGATGCTGTCGTCGACGTTGCGCGTGAACGAGCTGCCGGTGACGACGTCGTCGTCGGTGAGGCTCGAGTAGCGGCGCATGGCCGCGTCGCGGTCGGTCGGCCCGTAGCGATAGATGCCGCTCTGGCCCTGGCGAAAGACGTCGGAGTCCATCTCCACCACTTCGAGCCCGCCCTGCGCGTCGGCGACGGTGCAGTTCCAGCCGTAGACCGGGTCGACCTCGGCGATGGCGTCGGCGCCCTCCTGCGCGGTCGACGCCTTCTCGAGCACGCGCTTGACGATGAAGCCCACGGGCAGGCCGCTCGCGAGCAGCTTCGCCTTCGACAGGTCGGCCACCTGGTCGAGCACCGAGCCGACGACCGAGTTGTCGAGCGTGTCGCTCGGGTTGCACGCGACGCCGACCCCGCGCTCGTTGAGGCCCGAGATGCCGTAGACGATGCCGGCCCAACCGACCGTCACGTACGCGGGGCCCGTCTCAGGCCGATGCACCAGGGCGACGGTGTGTTTGTGCGCCGTGTTGGCGTCGAGCAGCGCGAAGCTGTGCGCGAGCAGCGGCCCCTCGGCAGCGCGCGAGCCACGAACGCCAACGGTGAAGGGCGGAGGCCGCGTGCGGTTGTCGGTGAGCACGGGCCGGCTGATGTCCTTCGGTGACAGGCCCGCGCCGCGCGTGGTGACGACGAGTTCTTCGTCGCGGCGAAAGCTCGCGCGCGGCGGCCCGGGAATCTCGATGATGCGCTTGTCTCCGGCCGAGACGACTAAGGTGACGGTGCTCGCGGCGGGCAACGGCTCGGGCGGTGTCCACGTCAGCTGCACGTGCGTGGCGTCGAGCTCGGTGATGTCGAGCGACGGGTCGCCGAAGGTGAACAGGCCCTCGTTCACACGAACGCGAACCGTCTGCGGGTCGACGCCGTCGGGGTCGGAGAAGACGACGCGCAGCTTGGTGCGCACGTCGACCTCGACCGCAGCCGCGAAGAACGGTGGGTCGTACGGCTCGAGCACGCCCTCGTCGGTCTCGTCGGCGCGGCCGTCTCCGCTGTTGTCGACGCCGTCGCTGCCGAGCCCGAGAAACTCCACCGACTCGATGACGGGCGCACGGCCCTGTCGAATCGCCAGCCCGATGCCACGCACCGCGAGCGTGGTGTCGACGAAGGTGTTCAGCACCAGCACTTCTTCGTAGGTGAGCCCCGAGCCATCGGCGACGCCGCGCATCTCGTCGCGCGCGTTGCGGCCCAGGTTGCGCTCGAGGTTCTTCGCGCTCTCGAGCAGCAGCTCGTAGGCGAACTTGCCGTTCTGGTACTTCTCGCTGTCGTACTCCTTCAGCAGCGTCGCGATGTCGGGCTGCTCACGCGAGAGAAACGGGTACAACGAGTTCGTCATCAGCGTCGTGTAGAAGCTGCGAATCTTCGAGCGCAGCTGCGTGCCGTGCTGCAGGCCCCGGTCGTACGCGCTGCCGGTGAGCACCAACGTCTCGCGGGTCGGAGGAGGCGTCGCCGGTGCACAGGCCGTGACGACGAACAGGGTGAGCGTGAGCGGGAGTGACGGCTTCAAGGCGCGCGCACCCTACCCACCCACGTTGACAGTGCAAACCGGAGCGCTGACGAACATCCATTCGCGATGGAACGGAGCGTCACTTTGCCGGACCGTTCACCGCGTTGGCTCAGAGCTCGCTGCGGCACCAACCGCCGTGTTCGTCCGTGCGAGCAAAGTGCGAATGCGCTGCTGCAGCCCCGCCCCACGAAAGCCAAGTGACTGCGCGAGCTCGTGCTCTCGTGAGGCCTCTGCGGCATTGCCCATGAGCGCAAAGAGAATCGCCAGGTTCACGTGAGGAATCGCGTACGGCGCGTCGCGCGAAAGCGCTCGCCAAAGCAGCTCCTCGGCTTGTGGGAACCTGCCCTGATTCAGGCGCACGACCGCCTGATTGTTGAGCGCGATGGCGACGCCGTCGTACGAGTAGAGGCCCACGAACAGCGGAGCGAGCGCTCGTCGAAGTCGTGACGACAGTTGCTTCGACTCGAAGGCCTCGAACGCGGCGAGCGCCTCGTCCCACCGTCGCTGTCTCATGCGGAACCGGCCGACGAAGAAGTCTCGCCCGGCGAAGACCGCAGCCACGAAGACTGCGAGCGCGACCACGCCCGCTCCGAGAATCACCGTCGGAGAGTCGACGACTGACGCACCACCAACGAGCGCGCCGATGGAAGCGATGACCAGCAGCAGGTTCCGCTGAGGGCGCGCCATGAGCTCACTCGACGGCGACCTTGATGGCGCCCGAGGCGACCGCCGAGACCATGCCCGCGAAGAAGGCGCCGTTGAGTTCGTAGCTCTCACCTGCCGTCACCAGCCCCGCCGCCTCGAGCGCGGCGATGGCGTCTTCGGGCACTTCCCCTTCACCACCGACGGCGAGCAGCTCGCACAACGTCTTCTCGGCCGGCGTCATGGCCGTCACCAGCGTGCGCAGCGCGTTGTCGATCAGCGCCCGGCCTTCGTCGCTCTCGGCCAGCTCGTCGAGGTTCACCAGCGCGTCGATGGCGTCGGGCCCGATCTCGCCCGTGAAGCCCTTCGGCAGCTTCGAGGCCGCGAGGGCGCAGAACGAGAGCAGCTCCCAGGGCCGGTTGCCTGAGATCTCGGCCAGCGCGCCGAGCGCCTCGTTCGAGAAGGTGACGCCAGCAGCGAGCCCGGGCCCGTTCACCAGCGCCACCAGCTCGTCGTCAGAGATGGGCGGCACGAAGGCCGACGCCATGCCCGGCCGCTGAATCAACGCCGTCTCGAAGAGCGCGTCGACGTCGCGGTGACGGTGCACCACCATCGCCACCCGCACGTTCTTCGGCGTCGACAGCAGCGCGTCGAGCAGCGTCACCATCTTCTCGGCGCCCAGCGCGTGCAGCGAGAGCAGCTCGTCGAGGCCCACGAAGATGGGCGCGGCCAGCTCGCCCAGCACCGCGAGCGGCGCCTTCGGGTCGGCCTTCAGCTCGGTCGCGCCGACCCGCCCGAGAAACTCGGTCACCTTCTTCGTCAGCCGCTCGAGCACCGCCTCGACCGACTGCGGCAGCCCGTCGTCGCGGTCAGGGTCGCGCAGGTCGAAGAAGAGTGCGGCGCCGCCGCTGCGCTCACACGCACGCTGCAACACGGCCTTCAACATCGTCGTCTTCCCGATGCGCCAGAACCCGCGAATGCAGACGTGATTGCCGGCGGTCAGCTGCGCGGCGAGCTCGTCATCGAGATCCTTCCGGGCGCGAAGCTCAGCGGTTGGCCCGTCATAGAGAAGGTCGAGGTAGCGATCGGCCAATGGGTGCAGCTCGGACATGAGATCTCCATAGACCATTCTCACTGCAAGTCGAGCCGCACTCTGGGCGCGCGCGTCTTCATGCGCATGACGCCCTCGAACAGGTGCCGCTCGGTGTAGTGCGTGCGGTGGCTCGCGCGCTCGCTCGGCAGCCAGCTCTGCGGCTTCTCGAGCCACTGCAGCACGCGCACCTCGCCGTCGTACGAGAAACCCTCGACGACCTCGGGGGGTATTCGTTTCCAGTACCGGCGCTCGATGGGCCTGAACTCGGCCTCGAACTCCTCGCCCGCCTCGGCGTGCCGCCGCGTGACGTCGAGCGTGCCGTCGAACGCGGGCGCGATGTGAAAGAGCTCGTGCAGAATCGTGGCGACGCGCTGGCGTGGCGTCGACTTGCGGAAGAAGAGCGGCCTCAGCGTGATGGCGTAGAGCACGCGATGCCCGTGGAACGTCACCAGCGGCTTGCGCCGGCCGAGCGCGTCTTTGCGTTTGCCGTTGGTGAAGCACAGCGGCTTCACCGTGCCCCGCGACGCCCGCCGGGCTTCTCCCGCGACCACCAGAATCGCGTTCGGGTCGACGTGCCGGAACTCCTTCATCGTGGCCGCGACGTGGGCGAGCAGCATTCGCACGCTCTGGGTGAAGTCTGGCCGCCGTGACACGCCTGCCACCGTAGCCGACGCAAGGCTTTCAGCCCCGTGCATTCCTTTCGTTCGCTGGCGGCGGAAAGGGAAAGAACTCCGCGATATCCGCTGGTGCACACGATGCACTACACGGGCTGCCCTTCTCGTCGTCCTGGGGGTTCTTCCATGCGCTCCACCGTCGTTCTCGCCGCTCTCGTCGCCGTCAATGCCTTCGCCGAAGACTCGGTGTTCCCCTCGAAGCAGGAGCTGCAGATGGCCCGCATGCTCGAGCCCCAGAACGTCTCGGGCGAGGCGAAGGCGTTTCTGAAGAGCAAGATGAAGGCGCACAACAAAGACATGCGCGACCTCGTGCTGGCCGTCGCCACGTTGAAGTACGACGACGCCAAGAAGTTCGCCCAGGGCATCTCGAACGCCCCGCGCCTCGACAAGGCGGCCGGCGCGACTGTCTCGCTGCCCGACTCCTTCTTCGTGTTGCAAGACGCGCTGAAGAAGCACGCCACCGAGGTGGTCACCGCCTGCGACGCGAAGAAGCCGGGCGAGCTCAACGTGGCCTTCACCTCGATGATGGCGACGTGCATGAGCTGCCACAACGCGTTCCTCGTGCCGATGCGCGGCGAGAAGTCTGCGGCGCCTGCCAAGTAGTGCTAGGCGAGCCGTGTGAAGCGGCTCCCTGCCATCACGATCTTCATCAGCGCGCTGCTCCTGTTCCTGCTCGAGCTGCTGGTCGGGCGGGTGGCGCTGCCGAGGTTCGGCGGCAGCGCGAGCATCTGGACGACGTGCCTGCTCTTCTTCCAGGTCATGCTCGTGGCCGGCTACGGCTGGGCGCACCTGCTGGCGACGAAGGTGGCGCCGTCGCGGCACGCCCTCGCGCAGGCGGTGCTGGGCGTCGTCACCCTGCTCTCGCTCGGCTGGCAGTGGTTCTCGTGGGGCAGCCCGCTCGTCTCTGACACCGCGAACTGGAACGGCACGCCGCTCGACGTGCTGGTCTTCCTCGTGCGCACCACGGCGCTGCCGTTCCTGCTGCTGTCGACGACCGCGTCGCTCGTGCAATCGGCCGTCAGCCAGGAGGCGGGCACCAACGCGTTCAGGCTGTACTCGATCTCGAACGCCGGAGCCCTCGTCGCCCTCGTGCTCTACCCCGTCGCCGTCGAGCCGGTGCTGGCGATGACGGTGCAGGCGAAGGCGCTCACGGTCGGCCTCGTCGTGTTCCTCGTGTGCCTCGTGTTGACGCTGCGCGGGCGGGTGGCCAGCAGCACGAAGGCGAACATGGGCCGGCTGCGCGCGTCGTGGGTGCTGCTGCCCGCGCTCGGCACCGCGCTGCTCTCGGCCGCCACCAACGCCCTCTGCCAGGACCTCACGCCGACGCCGCTGTTGTGGGCCTTTCCGCTCGCGGCCTACCTCATCACCTTCATCGTCGGCTTCGGTGACGCCCGCTGGAGACGGCCGCTGCTCTCGGCCGCGCTCTTCGCCCTCGGGGTGCTCGGGCTGGTGCTCACCACCGCGTTCCGGCCCGAGGTCGACCTCGCGCTCTCGATCTTCACCTTCGGCCTGGTGCTCTTCGGTGGCTGCTGGTGGCTGCACGCCGAGCTGCACGAGCGGCGGCCCGAGCCCGGAGCGCTCTCGAGCTTCTACCTGCAGCTCGCGGTCGGCGGCGCGCTGGGCACGGCGGTCGTCGGCATTCTCGCGCCCGTCGTCTTCGAAGACTTCTACGAGCTGCCTCTCACGGTGGGCGCGACGGCCGTGGCGATGGTGGTGGCCTGGCCGAAGGGCACGCAGTACCGCGCGCTGAGCTGGCTCGCCGCGGCCGGCGCCGTCGCCACCTTCGTCATCTGGGCCCGCGGCTACGAAGGCCAGCGCGAGACGATGCGCTCGGCGTACGGCGTGATTCGGGTGCAGGAAGAGAACGAGCCGGGCACGCCGTTTCACGCCTTCGCGCTGCGGCACGGAGACACCCTGCACGGCTTTCAGCTGCGCGCGCCCGACAAGCTCGACGAACCGACGGCCAACTTCACGCGCACCAGC
>JAEUJR010000312.1 GCA_016793585.1 Archangium sp. | reverse complement strand
AGGTGCAAGCGGTCTACGTGCGGCGCACTGCGACGCGTGCGGTCACCGTCATCGCGATCATTCCGCAGGCGCTCTTCAACGGCGCGGCGCTCTTCGAGGTCGACGACGTCGGTGGCGGCACCGCCGTCGCGCAGGCGGGCGATCTCACCGCGACGCAGTGCGAGGCCTTCACCGCGAGCGCGAACGCCAAGGTCGACTTCTTGTGGGTCGTCGACGACAGCGGCTCCATGGCCGACTCGCAAGACGCGGTTCGCAACGCCGGCACGCTCTTCGGCAACAAGCTCAACAGCGCGGGCCTCGACTGGCGCGCCGCCGCCGTCACCACGGCCTACTACACGACCTCGCAGCCCGGCTCGACCCGCGAGTGGACGTCGATGGCGTCGACCATGTCGAGCTGGTTCGACTCGACGACGGGCTCCAACTGGTTCGGCATCAGCGGCAACGGCAGCGAGCGCGGCTTCCCCTCGGCGCGCGCGTTCATCGATCGCACCGGTGCGTCGCCGCGTGGCCCCTTCCGCGCCGACGCCAACGTCAACCTCCTCTTCCTGTCTGACACGAGCGATCAGTCGTCGACCACGCCGCAGCAGTTCACCTCGTCGGTGCAGGCGACGTTCGCCGGCCGTCAGGTGCTCGCCCACGGCATCGTGTGCCCCGCCGGCATCGACTGTGGCGACGGCACGCGCGAGACGAACCCGCCCACCTACGGAACCGTCGTGCAGCTCACGGGTGGCGTGCTCGCCAGCATTCAGGAGTTCAACGTGCCCAACCCGACTGCCGCCCAGCGCGCCCGCCAGGAGGCCGTCATCGACGCGATCTTGAGCGCCGCCATCGGAGGCACCGGCCGCCAGCTGAACCGCCCGCCGATCTCGCCGACCATCAAGGTGGCCATCGAGGCCAACCGCACCGCTGGCGCCTGCAACACTGCCAACGTGCCGCGCAGCCGCACCGACGGCTGGGACATCGACTCGGCGACCCGCCGCATCGTGTTCTACGGCACCTGCCGCCCGCAGATGGGCGCCAAGGTGGCCGTCTCGTACCGTTACTGGATCGACAACAGCCCCGACGCCAACGGCGACCCGTGCGGTGGAACGTGCGTCGCCCCGTTCATGTGCGATCCGAACAGCCGCTCCTGCGTCTGCTCGCCGAACTGCGGCAACACCTGCGGCGCGATGCTGACGTGCAAGCAGGCGACCTGTACCTGCGAGCCCAGCATTCAGTGATCGTCTCGTTCGGGTGAGCGCGACGCCCCGGGCCGCCGTTCGAGCCCGGGGTTTCGTGTTTCAGGCGAGCTGCGAGTAGCGCACGAGCTCGATGTTGCGGCGGGCGATCACGTCGGTGACCGCAGGGCTGGTGAGGGCCTCGAGCTCGGCCTCCCAGTCATAGCGCCACGAGGGGTCTTCGCTCACCACCCCAGGCGCCAGGCCCGGGTGCATCACGATCTCGTGATCACCCTCGGGCAGCTTCTCGAGCAGGCGCACCAGCCGCGTCACGTTCAGCCGCCCCGACTCGAACACACCCCACGCGCGCACGCGCTTCGCCTGCTCGTTGCGCTGCGCTCGCGCCAACCCCGAGATGAGCGCCGTCTTCGCCGCGCTGCCGGGGTGGGCGAGCCAGCGAACCTGTGGGCGCTCGCGGGGCCATCGAACGGGCAGCCCCTCACGCGCCGCGAGCCCCTCGACGATCGGCGCCACGCCCGGCAACAGGTGCAGGTGCTGGTGCGTGTCGAGGTGATCGACCTTCGCTCCCAGAGCCCTCGCGCGCGCGAGCTGGGCCGCGAACTCGAGCTCGACCTCGTCGCGCGGAATCAGCCCGCCCAGCCAGGCCATCGACAGCTCAGCCCAGTTCTTGCGGAAGCGCCCGCCCGGCGCGAGCCACCGCACCTCACGCGGCTCGGCGGCAGGCGCGAGGTGCGTCGTCAGACACAGGTGCACGCCGACGCCCAGGCCGACCGCGTTCGCGCGATCGATGGCGAAGCGCGCCGTCTTGCCCGTCACCAGCACCGTCGTGCTCGTCAGCACGCCCTCTTCACGAGCGCGGAAGATGCCCTCGTCGATGCGCGGGTGCAGCCCGAGATCGTCGGCGTTGAGAACCAGGCGCACCATGTCAGGCCGTCTTCTTGCGCGAGCGCTGCTTGAGCGGCTTCACCGACTCTGGAAGCCGCACCGGGCGCACGGGGTCGGTCGGGTGCTTCACCTCGGTGTACAGCTCCGAGAGCTCTTTGATCATCTTCACGATGACCGACGGAGACGCGAGCGTCGACACCCCACGCGTGCGCGGGAAGTAGTCGACGCCCATCTGGAAGACCTTGAAGCCCTTCTTGATCGCCTTCACCACCAGCTCGGCGTCGATGAAGCTGCCCTGCGACTTCAGCTCGAGCGACTCGAGCACGCGGCGGTGCACGACCTTGAAGCTGAAGTTGATGTCTTTGACGTGCGTGCCGAACAGCGACGACACCAGCGCGTTGTAGACGAACGAATAGAGAATGCGCTTGGGGCCCTCGCTGGTGCGGTCGTGCCGGAAGGCCGAGATCATGTCGGCCTCGAGGTACTCCATGAGGTGCAGCGCGCGGCCGATCTCGTTCAAGTCGAACGGCAGATCCATGTCCGAGTAGACGACGATGTCTTTCGTCGACGACGAGAAGCCCGTCTTCATCGAGCCGCCGAGCTTCTGGTTGACCTCGTGGGTGATGCAGCGCACCCGCGGGTCCTTCGCGGCGAGCGCCTCGGCGATCTCTTTCGTGCGGTCGGTCGAGGCGTCGTTGATGACGAGAATCTCGAAGTCGTCGGTGAGACGCTCGAGCACCGTGACGGCGCGGCTCACCGAGCGCTCGACGTAGTCCTCTTCGTTCCACGCGGGCAGGAACAGGCTGATCGACGGTCGGGCCATGGCCGCGCTTTACCCGCGAGGGGGCCGGCTGGTCCACCGCAGAGGTCTTTCATCGCGCCTGCAGGTTTTCAGGCCGCTCAAAATGGCCACAGGGGGCTGTTCTCACCGGGGGGAATGGCTAAGAGCGCCGGGCCCATGGACGAAGCGCCCAGAACGGTGCTGGTGGTCGACCGCGACACGCCGTCGGCACAGGCCCGCCGTCATGCGTTGACCGAGCGGGGCTTCGTCTGCGCGCACGCGAGCACCGCCATCGAGGCGATTCAGCTCACGATGGACACGGTGTTCTCGGCCGCCATCGTCGAGCTCGAGCTGTCGGGAGAGAGCGGGCTTTCGGTGCTGCAGCACCTGCGCGGTGACGAGCGGCCGTTGCCCGTGCTCGTGCTCACCACCGACGCCCCGGCACAGAAGGCCGTCGAGGCGCTGAAGCTGGGCGCCGACGACGTGGTGCCCGAGTCGATCTCGGTCGACGAGCTGCATGCGCGTCTGGAGCGCCGCTTCGAGCTCGCCTCGCGCCTCGCGGTGCTGCTCGATCAGCGCGACGAGCTGCTCGCGCTCTCGACGACCGACGGCCTCACCCAGGTGGCCAACCACCGTGCGTTCCAGGAGCGCCTGCGCGAAGAGTTCCGCCGGGCGCAGCGCTACGACGACCCGATGGCCCTCATTCTGATGGACATCGATCACTTCAAGGCCGTGAACGACACGCACGGCCACCAGATCGGTGACGAGGTGCTCAAGGCGGTCGCGAAGGCGCTCAAGGGCGCGGTGCGCGAGACCGACTTCATCGCCCGCTACGGCGGCGAAGAGTTCGCGGTGGTGCTGCCCAAGACGCACCTCGCCGGCGCCCTCACCGTCGCCGAGCGCATGAGTCAGTCGCTCAAGGCGACCCGCTCCGGAGTCGACGGAGCCATCCGGGTCACGGGCAGCTTTGGCGTGTCTGGGTTCCCGGGTCGCGGTGTCACCACGGCCGAGCAGCTGCTCAAGACCGCCGACGACGCCCTGTATCGATCGAAGCGCGAGGGCCGAAACAAGATCAGCCTCTTCCAGTCTTCGCTCTACGTCGCCCGCGGGTAACCTCGGCCAGCCGGGGTCGAAACCGACCCAAAACACAGGCCCGAGTCATTGCCGACCTCGGCCGACTGCCGCAGACTGTCGTACACCCCCTGAAAGTTCATGGGGTTGCTGTGACTCATGGGTTGGCAGTCCGCTTGCTGACGGATGACCCGCGTGGAGCCCGCTATCGCCATGACGCCCGAATCGATGCCTGGCCGGCCGGGTCGACTGCTGCTCGTCGACGACGAGGAGAACATTCTTCGCTCGCTCAAGCGCGTGTTGCGGCGGGGCGACTGGCATGTCGAGACCGCGCCTGACGCCGAAGCGGCGCTGGCGATGTTCGAGCAGTTCCAGCCCGAGGTCGTGCTGAGCGACTTCCGCATGCCTGGTTTGAACGGCGTCGAGTTTCTCGCGCGCGTCAAAGAGCTGTCGCCCCGAACGCAGCGCATCATGCTGACGGGCCAGGCCGATCAGCAGGCGATCGAAGAGGCGATCAACCGCTCCGAGGTCTTTCGCTTCATCTCGAAGCCGTGGAACGACGCGCAGCTCGTGCTGACGGTGAAGAGCGCGTTCGAGCAGCACGCCCTGTTCGCCGAGAACGAGCGCCTGTTTCGGCTCACGCAGAACCAGAACCAGGAGCTGCGCATTCTCAACGCCGACCTCGAGGAGCGGGTGGCCCAGCGCACCGTCATGCTCTCGAAGGCCAAGCGCGACTGGGAGCTCACCTTCGACACGATCGATCACCCGCTGCTCGTGGTACAGCTGAGCGATCTGACGATTCGCCGTGGCAACCGGGCGGCGGCCCAGCTGGCCGGCCGCGAGATCGTCGCCATCGGCGAGAAGCCGAAGTGCCACCAGTTTCTCTTCGGGCGCGACACGCCGTGCACCAACTGCCCGATCGGCATGAACCTCACCGAGCCCGCGACGGTCGAGATGCAGCGCGAGGGCCGTATCTACGTCGGCCAGCTGTTCCCGATGGAGGACGAGCCGGTGGCGGTGTGCAGCTACCGGGACGTCACCGACGAGCGCAACCTCACCAAGCGCATGGTCGAGAGCGAGAAGATGATCGCGATCGGCAACCTCGCCGGCGGCGTCGCGCACGAGATCAACAACCCGCTCGGCGGCATTCTGGCGTTCTCGCAGCTGATGCAGCGTGACGGCTCTCGCACCCCGTCGGACATGGAGTCGCTGCAGCTGATCGAAGAGAGCGCCCTGCGGTGCAAGCGCATCGTCGAGAGCCTGCTGAAGTTCAGCCGACGCTCGAAGGTCGAAGACCGCCGCTCGTTCGATCTCTCGAAGTGTGTCGAAGACACGGTCGTGCTCTTCCGCGCCCAGGCCAAGAAGTACCCGCGGCTGGTGCTCGACATGAAGCTCACGTCGGGGTTGCCCGCCGTCTACGGAGACCCGGCGCAGCTGGGCCAGGTGGCGCTCAACCTGCTGCAGAACGGCATGCAGGCCCTGCCGCAGGGTGAAGGCACCATCACCATCGAGACTGGGCTCGTCGACGCGCACTGCTTCTTCAAGGTGACCGACACGGGCTGCGGCATTCCCGAAGAGCACCTCTCGCGCATCTTCGAGCCGCACTTCACCACCAAGCCACCAGGTGAAGGCACCGGCCTGGGGCTCGCGATCGCCTACCGCATCGTCGAAGACCACGGCGGCCACTTCATCGTCGAGTCGTCGGTCGGCTCGGGCACCACGTTCACCGTCATGATTCCTGTTCAGCCTGGAGGGGCAACCCCATGAGCAACACGCAACCTGTCGCAAAGAAGGCCAAGGTCCTGGTGGTCGATGACGACAAGATCGTCTTGAGGGCCGCGAGCGAGATTCTGGCGCGCGAGGGCTACTCGGTCGTCGCCATCGACGACGCGGTCGAGGGCCTGTCGGCCGCGAAAGACCCCTCCATCGACGTGGCGGTCCTCGACATCAAGATGCCCAACCTCTCGGGCATGGACCTGCTCAAGGCCTTCAAGCAGAGCCGGCCCGACGTCGAGGTGATCATGATGACGGCCTTCGCCACGGTCGAGACGGCCGTCGAGGCGGTGAAGGCGGGCGCGTACGACTACCTGACGAAGCCGTTCGAGAACATCGACGTGCTCTCGCTCGCCGTCGGTCGCGCGGCCGAGAAGAAGTCGCTGCGTGATCGCACGCGGGTTCTCGAAGAGGCCCTCAACGTCAAGAACCAGTTCGAAGATCTCGTCGGCCAGTCGCAGCAGATGCGCTCGGTCTTCAAGCTCGTCGAGACCGTCAGCTACTCGACCGCGACCGTGCTCATTCAGGGCGAGAGCGGCACCGGTAAAGAGCTCGTCGCGCGCGCGATTCACTTTCGCAGCCCGCGCAAGGACAAGCCCTTCGTCGCGGTGAACTGTTCGGCGCTCACCGACACGCTGCTCGAGAGCGAGCTCTTCGGTCACATGAAGGGCTCGTTCACCGGCGCGACGGCGAACAAGAAGGGCCTGTTCGAAGCGGCCGACGGCGGCACCATCTTCCTCGACGAGATCGGCGACATTCCCGCGGCGACGCAGGTGCGGCTGCTGCGCGTGCTGCAGGAAGGCGAAGTCAAGCGGGTGGGCGCCAACGACACCCTGCGCGTCGACGTGCGCGTGATCGCGGCCACCAACGTCGACCTCGCGAAGGCGAAGGAGCAGGGCAAGTTCCGCGAAGATCTCTTCTACCGTCTGAACGTCATCTCGGTCGGTCTGCCGCCGCTGCGCGACCGCCCCGAAGACATTCCGCTGCTCGCGAGCCACTTCCTCAAGATCTACACGACGAAGATGGGCAAGAAGATCAGCGGCATCTCGACGGGCGCGATGGAGGCGCTGACGACCGCCCGGTGGATCGGAAACGTGCGTGAGCTCGAGAACGTGATCGAGCGCGCCGTGGTGATGAACGCGACCGATCAGATCGAGGTCGACGATCTGCCCGCCGAGATTCGCAGCAACCAGAAGGGCGGCGGAGAGGTCGAGCTCTACAGCCTCGCGCACCTGCCGTACGCCCAGGCCAAGAAGCTCGCGATGCGGGCCTTCGAGCGCCGCTACCTCTCGGCGCTGCTCGAGAAGTCGATGGGCAACGTGTCGAGCGCGGCGCGCGCGGCCGGCGTCGATCGCTCCAACTTCCGTCGGCTGCTCAAGCAGTACGAGGTCGCCGGCCGCACCATGAAGAAGGGCGAGGGCGCCGAAGAGGAAGACGACTTCGAAGATGGCCCCGACGAGATGTCGGCCTGACTCACCCGATGGTGAAGCCGCCGTCGACGACCAGCGTCTGGCCCGTCACGAAGCTCGACGCGTCGGAGGCGAGGTAGAGCGCCGCTCCTGCGATCTCGTTGGGCTGGCCGTGGCGGCCCAGCGGCGTGCGGTTCGTGACGAGCTTCAAGATGTCTTCGTTCGAGGTGAGCGCCGAGGCGAACTTCGTCTCGACGAGGCCCGGGGCGATGGCGTTGACACGAATGCCCGACGCTCCGAGCTCGGCCGCGAAGGACTTCGTCATCGAGATCACCGCGGCCTTCGTCATGCCGTAGACGCCCTGCATGGGCGCCGCGGCGAGGCCGGCGACGCTCGCGACGTTGACGATCGAGCCGTGCGCGTTGCGTGACTGCAGGTGCGTGGCCACCTCCCGCGCGAGCCAGAAGTAGCCCTTCACGTTCACCTCGAAGGTCTTGTCGAAGGCGCTGTCTTCGATGTCGAGCATCGGCCCGAAGTAGGGGTTGGTGGCGGCGTTGTTCACCAGCACGTCGATCTTCCCGAACTTCTCGATCGCGGCGGCGACGAGCTTCTTCACGTCTTCGGCCTTGCCGGTGTGTGTCGGCACCGCGAGGGCCTGGCCACCCTTCGCGACGATGGCCTGCGCGACGGCGTCGAGCGCGTCGGGTTTGCGAGCGGCGAGCACGACTTTGGCGCCAGCGTCGGCGAAGGCGTGAGCGATGGCCTTTCCGATGCCGCGCGAGGCGCCGGTGATGAGGGCCACCTTGTCGGTGAGGTTGATGAGCGGGGTCGTCATGGGTCTCCAGGGTTAGCCGTCACTGCCGGGTTCGGTGGGCGCGCGCAGGGCGCGAAGCTGGGCGAGGCGCTGTTTCATGGCCTTCTCGTCGCCGTTGTCCGACGGCTCGTAGAAGCGCTCGGAGCGGAGGCCCTCGGGCAGGCCGTTGTCGGGCGTGAAGTGGCCGTCGAAGTCGTGCGGGTACTGGTAGCCAGAGCCGTAGCCGAGCGACTTCATCAACTTCGTCGGCGCGTTGCGCAGGTGCATCGGCACTGGGAGCGGCCCGTGCTTCGTCACCGCCTCGCGCGCCTTCGCGTACGTCGTCAGCGCGGTGTTCGATTTGGGCGCCATGGCCAGGTACGTGACGGCCTGCGTGAGCGGGAGCGTGCCTTCGGGCAGGCCCATCAGCTCCACCGCCTGCAGCGCCGAGACCGCGACCTGCAGCGCCCGGGGGTCGGCGTTGCCCACGTCTTCGCTCGCGAAGATCACCATTCGGCGCACGATGAAGCGCACGTCTTCACCCGACTCGACCATGCGCGCGAGCCAGTAGACGGCCGCGTCGGGGTCGGAGCCGCGCATCGACTTGATGAACGCCGAGATGACGTTGAAGTGCTCTTCGCCGCCCTTGTCGTAGAGCAGCGTGCGCTGCTGGAGCGCCTCTTCTGCTCCCTGCTTCGTCACCCGTTCGCCGCCGTACTGGGCCGCGACCTCGAGGGCCGTCAGCGCCCGGCGCGCGTCTCCCGCCGCCATGAGCGAAATGAACGCGACCGCGTCGTCGTCGACGGCGATCTTCCCACCGAGCCCACGAGGATCGTCGATGGCCCGCCGCAACACGCCGCGCAGCTCCTCTTCTTCGAGCCCTCGCAGCGTCAGCACCCGCATTCGTGAGAGGAGCGCCGCGTTCACTTCGAATGAAGGGTTCTCGGTCGTGGCGCCGAGGAGCGTGATGGTTCCCTTCTCGACGTGGGGCAACAGCGCGTCTTGCTGGCCTTTGTTGAAGCGGTGAATCTCGTCGACGAAGAGCAGGGTGCGTTTGCGGTTGAGCTTCCAGCGCTCCTCGGCGCGGCCGACGGCTTCGCGCAGCTCCTTCACGCCAGAGAGCACGGCCGAGACGGCCTCGAAGTGGGAGCCGGTGGCGTTGGCGATCACCCGCGCGAGCGTCGTCTTGCCGGTGCCTGGAGGGCCCCAGAAGATCATCGACGGCACCTGATCGATCTCGATCGCGCGGCGCAGCAGCTTGCCGGGGCCGGTCAGGTGTTCCTGGCCGACGTACTCCTCGAGCGTGCGCGGGCGCATACGCTCGGCGAGGGGCGCGCGCTGGGCTGCTTCGGTGCCGGCGGCATGGTCGAACAGATCCATCGGCGCCTCTCTACCCGGCTACGCTCGCGGCGCCTATGCGCTTCCTCGACGACAAACACCCGCAGTACGAGCTCACCTACAACGACGTCTTCATGGCGCCGACGAAGTCAGAAGTCGGCTCGCGGCATGAGGTCGATCTGCGCCCGCCCGCGGGCTCGGGCCTCACGACGCCCATCATCGTGGCCAACATGACGGCGGTGGCCGGCCGACGCATGGCCGAGACCGTCGCGCGCCGTGGTGGCATCGCGGTGTTGCCGCAAGACATCCCCCTCGACATCGTTCGGCAGAACATCGAGTACGTGAAGTCGCGTCACACCGTTTACGACACGCCCATCACGCTGAAGCCGACCGAGACGGTGCAGGTCGCCATCAACCTCGTGCACAAACGCGCGCACGGTGTGGTCATCGTCGTGAACGAAGCCAACGAGCCGGTGGGCATCTTCACCGAGCACGACGCGGACGGGCACGACCGCTTCACCCAGCTGCACCGGGTGATGTCGACCGAGCTGCTCACCTTCGAAGAGGGCACGCCGCTCGAGACGATGTTCGAACGGCTGTCGGTGAAGCGGTTGTCGTGCGCGCCGGTGCTGCGCGGCAAGCAGGTGATTGGCGTGGTGACCCGCAAGGGCGCGCTGCGCTCGACGCTGTACGAGCCCGCCGTCGACGCGGCAGGGAAGCTCGTCGTCGCTGGCGCGGTGGGAATCAGCGGTGACGTCGTGGGCCGGGCGAAGGCGTTGCTCGAGTGGGGCATCGATCTCATCGTCATCGACGCTGCGCACGGGCATCAGCGCAAGATGCTCGAGGCGGTCGAGGCCGTGCGCGCGCTCAATCCGAGCTGCCCCGTGATGGCGGGCAATGTCGTCACGCGCGAAGGCACGGCCGATCTCATCAGCGCAGGAGTCGACCTCGTGAAGGTCGGCGTCGGCCCGGGCGCGATGTGCACGACGCGCATGATGACCGGCGTGGGGCGGCCGCAGTTTTCGGCGGTGCTCGACTGTGCGGCCGAAGCGCGCAAACGCGGCAAGTCTGTGTGCGCCGACGGCGGAGTTCGTCACCCACGAGATGTCGCGCTCGCCCTCGCGGCAGGCGCGGGCACGGTGATGATCGGCTCCTGGTTCGCGGGCACCTACGAGAGCGCGGCCGACATCAGGCAAGACGGCGACGGCAAGCTCTACAAAGAGAACTTCGGCATGGCCTCGCAGCGCGCGGTGAAGGCCCGCACCCAGAAGGACTCGCTGTTCGACCGCGCCCGCAAGGAACTCTTCGAAGAGGGCATCAGCACCTCGCGCATGTACCTCGACCCGCAGCGGCCCGGCGTCGAAGACCTGATCGATCACGTCGTCGCTGGCGTGAAGAGCGCGTGCACCTACGCGGGCGCCTCGAACCTCGAGGAGTTCCACGGAAACGCAGTCGTGGGCGTTCAGGGCTCGGCGGGCTTCGATGAGGGCAAGCCGCTGCGCCAGAGCTGGTGAACCGCTCGTTGACTTGAGAATCAACAGTCGCCATCGTGCGCGCCATGGCGAACGACAAGGCAGTGATCACCTGCGCGTTGACTGGCGTGCTCACCGACCCTGCGCAGCATGGTGTGCCCGTCACTCCGGAGCAGATGGCGCAGGAGGCGCGGCGTGCGCGTGACGCTGGCGCCTCGATCGTGCACGTGCACGTGCGCCAGCAGGAGCCGGGGATGGGTCGGCTCCCGAGCTGGGACGCGGCCGACGCGAAGAAGGTCTGTGACGCGATTCGCGCCGAGTGCCCCGAGCTGATCATCAACCTCTCGACCGGCGTCGTCGGCCCCGACATCAGCGGGCCGGTCTCGTGCCTCGAGGCGGTGAAGCCCGAGATGGCGGCGCTCAACGCGGGCTCGCTCAACTATCTGAAGCTGCGCTCGAACAACGACTGGGCCTGGCCGCCGATGCTGTTCGACAACCCCGTCGAGAAGATCGAAGCGTTCGAGAAGGTGATGAAGGCCAACGGCATCGTCCCCGAGTGCGAGTGCTTCGACACCGGCATTCTGCGCAGCGTGGTGATGTTCGCGAAGCGCGGCATGGTGTCGAACCCGCCGCACGTCTCGCTGGTGATGGGCGTCGAGTCGGGCATGCCGAACAAGCCGGGCTGGCTGCCGCTGTTGCTCGAAGAGATGCTGCCGGGCACGCACTGGCAGGTCATCGGCATAGGCCGGCAGGAAGTGTGGGCCCTGCACCAGCGCTGCGCCGAGCTCGGCGGCGACCTGCGCACGGGCCTCGAAGACACCTTCTATCTGCCCGACGGCAGCAAGGCCTCGAGCAATGGGCCGCTCATCGAAGCGCTCACGAAGACGGCGCGGAACGCTGGGCGCACGGTCGCCAGCCCTGCAGAGGCCCGCGTCATTCTCGGCCTGCGCGCCAAGGCCTGATCGAAGGGCGAGCATCGGCCCTTTCGTTTTTCGTGTTGGCCGTCTCGAGCTGCGTCAACATGACCTGACCGTGGCGAGCCCCGGATTCCAGCTGAGCGTCGAAGGTGGTCGAAGGCTCTTCGAGGCCAGGCGTTTTCATGAAGCGCATGAACGCTTCGAAGAGGGGTGGCGGGTCTGCCGCTCCGACGAGAAGCGGGTGCTGCAGGTCTTCGTGTTGTGGACGGCGGCGCTGCAGCAGCACGAGAACGGGCGTGGCGGTGGCGCGCGGCGGCTGCTCGCGCGTGCGCTCGAACGACTGTGTTCCGTCTCGGACGACTTCGACGGCCTCGACGTCGACTCGCTGAAGAGCTGTGTGATCGACACGTGGGGGCAGATGGTGGCGCAGGAGCCGTTGCTCCCACGCTGGCCTGACTCGTTCCTTTCTCGGCCCGGCAGCCTCTCGCTCGATCACGCGTTCTCGTGCCCGTCGTGCAACGAGCCGGTGATGGTGACGGTCGCGATGGAAGAGGCCGACGGCGCGCAATACGTCGAAGACTGCCCCGTGTGCTGCAGGCCCTGGTCGGTGACGGTTCGCCGCGAAGGCGCCGACGTCGACGTCGCGGTCCGCCGCCTCGACGCGTGAGGCAATGCCCAGGCCCAGCACGCGTTTGTCCTGTCGGGTGACGAAGACTCGTGGTCGACTTCCAGCCGTGGCGCCGACTCGAACCGGGGGCTCGTGATGGAAGGCTTCCTTCGCACGCTGCTCACGTTCCCCGCGGTGCCCTTCACCGTGTTGCTCGGCATCGCGTTTCTGTACTGGGTGTTCGTGCTGCTCGGCGTGGTGGCGTTCGACGGTGACGGCGCGCTCGAAGGGGGCGCGAAGGCGGCTGGCGATGCGCTCACCGGCGCGGTGAAGGGCGCGGGCGAAGCGGTTGCGGGGGGCGTGAAGGCGGCAGGCGATGCGGTGGTCGGTGGCGTGAAGTCGGCGGGCGACGCAGTGACTGGTGGTGCGAAGGCGGCGGCCGAGACCCTCAAGAGTGCCGACGCCCCTCCTGCGGGTGACGGCATCTTGTCGGTGCTGGGCTTCGGCAAGGTGCCCTCGACGATCTCGGGCAGCTTCCTCGTCTTCTTCTCGTGGGTCTTCACGATGTTCGGCTCGTCGTGGCTCGGCGCGGACGCGGGCCTGGCCGCGAGGTCTGGCGTGCTGGTGGCGTCGATGTTCCTCGCGATGATCGCCAGCTCGATCGCCATTCGCCCGCTCGTGAAGGCGTTCACCTCCGAACGGCCGCAGCGCCGCAACGACTTCATCGGCAAGGTCTGTGAGATCACCTCGGGCCGCGTCGACGGAAAGTTCGGCACGGCCACGGTGAGCGACGGCGGCGCGGGGCTCAACCTCCACGTCGCCTGCGAGAAGGCGAACCAGCTCAAGAAGGGCGACAAGGCGTTGATCATCGGCTTCGACGACGCCACCGAGACCTGGGAGATCGAGCCCATCGACTGGCTCGAACCGCAAGAGGTCGAGATGCTCAACGACCCCGCGCGCATCGGCCAGGTGATCTCCTCGCGCATGCGCACCCGCGGCAGCTGAAGCCTGTCGCCGGTGATAAACGGCAAAACGACCGATCAACGGCTTGCCGTCGAGGGAAATGGTTGATCAGCGCGGCCGTGTGCTTACGCAACCAGCGCCGAAACTCCAGCAACCGGAGCAAGGCGCGTCATAGAGTCGCCCAGCTTTTCCTGGGGAGGATGGGAACATGTCAGAGACTGCGTGGATCGTTGGCGGCGTCGTCGTCGCCGGCTTCGTGCTCGTGTTGTTCATCGGCGTGATCATCAGCCGCTTCTACCGGCAGGTGAGCCAGGGCCAGGTGCTCATCGTCAACACCATGGGCAAGGAGCCCAAGGTCGCCTTCACCGGCTCGGTGGTGCTGCCGATCATCAACCGCGCCGAGGTGATGGACATCTCGCTGAAGACCATCGAGATCGATCGCCGCGGAAAGGAAGGTCTGATCTGCGCCGACAACATTCGCGCCGACATCAAGGTCAGCTTCTTCGTGCGCGTGAACAAGACCGTCGAAGACGTGCTCAAGGTCGCCCAGTCGGTCGGCTGCGCGCGCGCCAGTGAAGAGCGCACCCTGCAGGAGCTCTTCGAGGCCAAGTTCTCCGAGGCGCTCAAGACCCTCGGCAAGCGGCTCAACTTCGAAGACCTCTACAAGGAGCGCGAGGCCTTCAAGGATCAGATCGTCCAGGTCATCGGCAAGGATCTGAACGGCTACAACCTCGAAGACGCGGCCATCGACTACCTCGAGCAG
>JAEUJR010000223.1 GCA_016793585.1 Archangium sp. | reverse complement strand
GTCACGGCGCCGGCCTCGATTTCGTTGGTGAGCCGTTCGATGTGCCAGGAGCCGGCCAGCGGATCGACGGTGTTCGGGACGCCCGATTCGTAGGCGATGATCTGCTGCGTCCTGAGGGCGATCCGCGCCGAGTCCTCGGTGGGCAGCGCCAGCGCCTCGTCCCAGCCGTTCGTGTGCAGCGACTGCGTGCCACCGAGCACCGCGGCGAGGCCCTGAATCGCCACGCGCACCACGTTGTTCATCGGCTGCTGCGCGGTGAGCGTCGAGCCGGCCGTCTGCGCGTGGAAGCGCAGCATCATCGACCGGGGATCCTTCGCGCCGAAGCGCTCCTTCATGATGCGCGCCCACAGCCGCCGCGCCGCGCGGAACTTCGCGACCTCTTCGAGGAAGTCGTTGTGCACGTTGAAGAAGAACGAGAGCCGCCCCGCGAAGTCGTCGACCTCGAGGCCTGCCGTGCGCGCCGCTTCGACGTACGCGATGCCATCGGCGAGCGTGAAGCCAATCTCCTGCGCTGCCGTCGAGCCGGCTTCACGAATGTGGTACCCGCTGATGCTGATCGGGTTCCACTTCGGCACCTTCTTCGCGCAGAACGCGAACAGGTTGGTGATGAGGCGAAGGCTCGGCGCCGGCGGGTAGATGTACGTGCCGCGCGCGATGTACTCCTTCAAGATGTCGTTCTGCACCGTGCCCTGCAGCGCCTCCATCGGCACGCCCTGCGACTCACCCACGGCCGCGTAGAGCATCAGCAGAATCGGCGCCGTCGCGTTGATCGTCATCGAGGTGCTGACCTCGCCGAGCGGAATGCCGTCGAGCAGCACCTTCATGTCGCGCACGGAGCAGATCGAGACGCCCACCTTGCCGATCTCTCCACGCGCCCGCGCGTTGTCGGCGTCGTAGCCCATCTGCGTGGGCAGATCGAAAGCGACCGAGAGGCCCGTCTGACCGGCTTTGAGCAGCGCGTGGTAGCGCTGGTTCGAGTCCTTCGCGCTCGCGAAGCCGGCGTACTGCCGCATCGTCCAGAAGCGGCCGCGGTACATCGTCGGCTGCACGCCACGCGTGAAGGGGTACTCGCCCGGGAAGCCCAGCTTCTCGCCGAAGGTGCTTTCGGCAGCCGCTTCTGGCCCGTCGACGGCGCTGCGCTCGATGCCGCTCGAGGTGAAGAACGTGGCGCGCCGCTCGGGGCCCTTCGCCTTGGCCTTCTCGTACGTCTTCACAACCCAGCGGGACTTCTCGGCTTTCCAGTCAGGCATGGCAGGGAGGGATAGCACGGAGCGCTGCCGCTGAAAGAATGTGCGGGAGCCCTGTCTCCTGAACCCGGGCTGGTGAGTCTGTCTCGCTCTGCTTCGAGGTCTTCATGGCGCCCCCGCTCTCAGCAACCCGAACCCGCACCAACGCGCCCGTCGCGCCCCTGCGCCAGAAGACGGCCGTGGTCGAGCCCGCCACCACGCAGACCGGCAGCGCGAGTGAAGGTTGGGTTGCGAAGAGCGCGCCGCGCCCGCGGGTCGTCGCGCAGGCTGCCGGAGCGAAGGCCGCCGCGGCGCCCAAAGAGCCCGCGCTCCAGGCACCCTCCAACGCGCCCGTCGATCTCTCGAACACGAAGGCCCGCATCGCGCTCGCGCAAAGCGCCTCGCAGCTCAACGGCGTGAGCGAAGCAGCGGGAAACAAGAATCACATCTGTGGCGGAGCCGCCGTCGTCAGCGCGCTCATCATGAACAGCACCACGCCCGAGGCCGCGAAGAAGAACGCCGAGGCGCTGAAGGCGGCGCTCGGAGCACCGGGCGCGAAGGAGCTGCTGCCGCCCTCGCTCGATCGCGCCGCGCTCGACCAGGCGTTCACGAACTTCGGCAACGGCACGCCGAGCTTGAACGACGTGCACCTGCTCCAGCAGGCCGCCTACGCCGTGGGCCGCCGGTACGATCCGAGCGCGAACGCGGGGCTCAACCCGGGGCAGCTCGGTGGGCTCGTCGCCGATCTCCAGGCGCGCGGCGCGACGCTCGGCCCCGAGACGCGCTTCACCGTCGTCACCAGCCCGAGCAACCACTGGGTCGCCCACGCCGGGCCCATCGAGCTCAACAGCGACAAGAACGTGTCGGTCGCTTCCCGAAACCTGCTGCCCTCGGGCCCGGCCTGGAGCGGCGACGTCTCGGTTCGCAAGGACGGCACCGTCGAGGCCCGCACGCGCTTCTTGAAGGACCGCATGGCCGCCAACGGCAGAGGCTGGTCGTTCGAAATCGAGCCAGTCGACACCCGCTCGGTCAGCAAGACGATGCTCACGAAGGGCGACCACCTCAGGCAGCTCCAGACGCAACGCGACGCCTTCCTCGCAGACCCCGCTGCCGAGAAGCAGCTGCGCTAACCAGCTGTCTTTGTTCGAGAAGAAAAGCGCGCCGAGACGCACCAAGCCGTCGAGATCAGCGATAATTGCCTACATATGAACGTTGACGGCATTCGTCGGGCGCTGACCACTGCGGCACGTGACGGCAAGGTCGACTCCGCAGACGTCGATCGCATCATGCTCCAGGTGCGCGACGCGGGTGGCCTGTCGAGCACCGAGCGCGCGACGCTGCTCAAAGCGGCCGACGGCTTCGACGACGGCACCAGGCAGCGGCTGCTCAGCCACCTCGCGGCGATGGGCCAGACGAACGCGTGGGTGAACATCGAAGCGAAGGGCCAGCTCGCCAGCCTCGAGGGCCGCTACGCCAACCTCACGCTCACGGTGCCGGGGCTCTCGGCGCGCGTCGGGCTCTTCGACAACGCGTTCGCGCTCAAGGGCAAAGCGAAGGCCGACGGCGTGCTGCAGCTGAACGTCGATGGCCAAAAGCTCTCGGTGCCCGTGAAGGCCGGTGAAGGGCCGCAGCAGATTCTCGAGAAGGTGAAGGCGCAGCTGCCTGCGACGTTCGCCGGCGTGGTGCTCGGTGGTGACGTGCAGCCGTATGACGCCGCCAACTTCTCTGGCCGCAATGCGAAGAAGACCGACTCCGCCGCGCACCTGATGCTCTACAAGCCGGCCGCGCTGGGGCTCGCTCCCGGTGAGAAGCCGATGCGGGTGGTGGTGACGGGGTACGGCGCGTTCATGGGCATCACCGACAACCCGTCGGCGAACATGGCGCAGAAGCTGGCCGAGCGTGGCGTGAAGGGCGCGATCGTCGAGTACCGCCGCCTCGACGTGACGCCGGCCGCCGTCGAGCAGTTCATGACCGAGATGCGCAAGAGCCCGCCAGACGTCATCCTCTCGATGGGCGTGACGCACGGTCAGGCGCAGGTCGAGGAGCGGCCCGAGAACCACCTGGGCGCCGCGCCGGACGGCAACAACCAGATGATGGCCGAGCGGAAGGTTCGCGAAGGCGGCGCCGACGAGCTGAAGACCGACCTGCCCGTCGAGACGATCGACTGGGCGCTGCAGGGGTTCGGCGCCGAGCGGCAGGTCTTCACCAGCAAGTCAGACCCGAACTACCAGCCCGATCGCAGCGCGTACCTCTGCAACTTCCTCGGGTACAACCTGGCGAGCGAGTTCGGAGCCACGCCGAAGACGACCGCCGGCTTCATGCACATCACGCCCGACACCAGGCCGGAGCAGATGGGCGCGGTGCTCGACGCGATTACCGCGAAGCAGCTCGAGGCACGGCGCGCCGGCTTCCCGCACAGCTGATCACTTCGTCTCTGCGTCCTTCTTCGCTTTGACCCAGGCCGACTGAACACGATCAGCGAGGCCACGCGCACGCTCGACGACGGCGGCCGCGCGGGGGTCGAGGGAGGCGAGCCGCTCCTGCACCTGGGCCGCGAGCGGGGGAACTGGCGTCGTGTGCAGCAGCGCCTCGAGCGTGGTGAGCCCCCGGAGCGGCCGGCCCTTCAGCTTCGCGAGCATCGCGGGCAGGTCGACGGCCGGCCGCTGGAGCAGCTCGACCGTCGAAGGCGCCGTGACGAAGGCGGGCGGAAAGAGCAACGCGAGCCGCGCAAACAGCACCGCTTCGGCGTCGGGCGTCGCTTCGGCGAAGGTGATCTTGAACGGGCCCAGGCGCGAGACGTCGAGCAGCCACTGCTCCTTCGCGACCCCGGCCTCGAGCCACTGGAGCAACGAGAACGGGCCCGGCAGCGGCGTCGTCATCGCCCACGCGAGCGTGCCGTCTTCGAGCTGCTTCACCAGCGCGCCAAAGTGCATGGGTGAGAAGAGCGCACCCGCTTCGGCGAAGGCCACGTATTGGCCCTGAGCGTGCGCGAGCCCTTCGTTGAGCCGGGCACTCGAGTCGGCCGAGGTCGAGGTGTGGGTGCTGACGGTGAGCCCACTGCGACGCCGCGCCCGCGTGACGACGTCTTCGAGTGACGTGAGCGGCAAGGGCGCGACGACGACGAGCTCGAGCGGCCGGCGCTGCTGGTTCGCGAGCGACGAGATGGTGCCCTCGAGCGCGGCGACGTCAGCGCCCCCCGAGACGATGACGCTGACGAGCCCTTCGGTGCGATCGGGCCTGGTCGCCTCGGCGCCGCGCCTGGCGACGAAGAGAAACCGATCGATCGCGGCGTCGGGGTTGAGCTGCTCGAACACCTGTCGCAACGCCGCTTCGGTGTCGGCGCTGAGGCCGGTGGCGCGCGGGGCGGTGACGACGGCGTCGCGCGACGAGACGACGTAGCCGGCCGAGGCGAGCCAGCGGCGCACCTCGGGCTCGGCGAACGCAGGCGTCGGCTGCAGGCCCGTGAGGTTCCCCAGGGAGAGCGAGGCCGAAGCGGCGTTCGCGAACGAGCAGACGAGCTCGGCCTGACCTGCGACCCGGGCGAGGCGCTGCAGCGCAGCCGCGCCATCGGCCAGCACGAACCCGTCGAACAGCACCACCACCTCGGGCCTGAACGCTTCGAGCTCGTCGAGCGACGCGGGGTCGGCCAGCACGAGGCAGCCGTTCGCTTCGATGGCCCGCACGAGCGCGAGATCGTTCGTGAGCGCGGCCACCCGCTTCTTCACCCCGACGCGGCGGGTCACCACGGTGCGAAGATCGTGAGCGGTCTGAGACGCCATGGCCGCCCTCTAGCGACGTGGCGGCCGAAACGCTCCAGCTTCCTGTGCTCAGGCTTGAACGGAAGGCTTCGCGACGGCTTCAGCCGCGGCGAGCTCGCGGCGCGGCTCGGTGGACCAGGCGTGTTCAGGCCTGACGAGGCCGGTCGCCGATGGGGTTGGAGCGACGACGAGCGACTTCGAGAGCGCCTGCGGCGGCAGCCCATCACTCCACGCGGTCGCGGTGAGCACGTGAGCGCCGTCACCGAGGCCGAGCCGGGGCAGCGACAACCGAATGGTGGCAGTGCCCTGCTCGAGCTGCCCCGGGGCGTACTTCGTCTTGAACAACGAGACGCCCTCGAGGGTCGCGACCTCGATCGACAGCTCGCAGCGGGCGCTGGTCGAGAGTTCGACGTCGACGTGCACGTCGAGCGCACCC
>JAEUJR010000212.1 GCA_016793585.1 Archangium sp. | reverse complement strand
CGTTCGGCTCGAAGGCCAGCGGCCGTGCCCAGAGATCGCCGTGACGCTCCCGCTCCCGCTGCTCACCGAACTCAAGCGTCAGCTCGAGCCGTCGCTGCGACAGCTCTGTACCGAGCACGAGGTGTCCAACCCGACGCTGGGACAGGACGAGCAGGTGATCGTGCTCTCGCTCGAGGTCGACTCGAAGCCGGTGACGCTCAAGCGCTCGATCGCAGAGCAGAAGCTGCTCGCCGACGACCTCGCCCAGCTGAAGCAGCACTGAAATCGCGAACCTGCATCGAAGTCGTGCTAGCACCTCGACCGCATGGACGCTGCCGCCGCACTTCGTGCGAGCCCGCTGCTCTCTGGTTTCACGGACACCGGAGTCGGCATTCTCGCCGGCATCGCTTCTCCGCGGTCCTACCCGCCAGGGACGCCGTTGTTCGTCGAGAACATGGTCAGCGACACGCTCATCATCGTCGGTGACGGCCGCGTCGCCCTCACGACCAAGAGCGACAAGGGCGCCGATCTGTCGATGGGCGAGCTCGGCCCTGGTGACTGGCTCGGCGAGCTGTCGCTGATCAACACCGGCCAGCGTCAGTGCACCGCGACTGCCGTCACCGCCGTCGTCGCTTTCGAGATTCGCCAGGCCGACTTCCAGAAGCTGATGGCGGTGAAGCCGCAGGCCTGCATCAAGCTGCTGATGGCCATCTGCACCACCTTCGGCCAGAAGATCATCACCACGAAGGACGCGCTCAAGACGCTCGTCAAGGTGTAGGCCCGCAACACGACGCCCGCCCGTTCGATGTCGCTCCTTGAACGTCGCGGTGGGGTGGGTTACCCACGAGGCATGCGCGCTTTCGTTCCCGCACTGGCTGCCGTTTTGTTGTCGACTCCGGCTCTCGCCGCTTCGCAGGGTGACTGGTTCGCCAGCCTCTACACCGGTGAAGGCGTCGAGCTGCGCAACGACGAGCGCATCTTCGCTCTTTTCGCCATCTTCAACGCGATGGGCTTCGACCAGGGGCCGGTCACGCGCAAAGATCCGATCCCCAAGGTCGTGTACCACCCCGTTCGCCAGGCGGTTCGCGGCCGGGTGATCGGCGGAGACCCCGAGGTTCGCAAAGCCGCCGACGCGTTCTTCGAGGCGCACCAGGTGCCGCTGCGTCGCTACCTCTCGTACGTCGTCGGCACGGCGCAGCCTCCGTTCGCCGCCGGCGCGAAGTCGAAGGACCTGCAGGATCTGAAGGGTCTCGAGGCGGTGCTCCAGAAGGCGTGGGCCGGGTGGAAGCTCGACGAGCTCATGGGTCAGGTGCAGGCCGACTACCGCAAGTCGCTCAAGGCGTACCTGTCGGTGCTCGACGGGCCACTCATGAAGGCGCGCTCGACCCTGAAGTCGGCCGACACGCAGGAGGCGCTGCTGGTGGTGAACCTGCTCGACGCCCAGGACACGGTTCGCGCGGTGGCCGGTGAGAACGGCGAGGCCTTCCTCATCGTCGGGCCCTCCGAGAAGCCGAACGTCGAAGGCCTCGTGCGGGAGTTCGCGCGCCTGTCGATCGAGCCTGCGGTGGCGAAGAAGATCGGCGGTTGGGCGGGTGGGGCGCAGGTGCTCCGCGAGGCGCAGCTCGCCGGCGCGAACGAGCAGAACGTGCAGGACTACGCCACGGCGGTGCTCACCATGGCCGTCGCCATGCGCTCGATGGACGCGAACGACGCCGCGTGGGACGCCGCGGCCGCGAAGGGCTACTTCGGGCTCAAGTCCGTCGCGAAGATGTTCGACGACGGCAAGCCGGTCGAAGGTTGGCTGCTCGACGCGATGCAGAAGGTCGAGACCAGCCGCCCCGGCCCCAGAAAGTAACGCCGCGCCCGGAGTCACCAGCACTTGGAGAGCTTTCTCTTCAACCTCGTCGGAGGCACCAGTGGCGGGCTCGCCTACCTGGTCGTCTTCGGCATTCTCTTCGTGTGCGGCCTCGGTCTGCCGCTCCCAGAGGACGTGTCGCTGATTCTCGGCGGCTACCTCGTTCACGACGGCAAGGCGCAGCTCGAGCTGATGATGCTCACGGGCTACCTCGGCATCATCGTCGGCGACTCGATGATCTTCATGTTCGGCCGCCGCTTCGGCTCGAAGGTGGGCTCGAAGCCGACCGGGTTCTTCGCCCGCATCGTCACGCCAGAGAAGCGCGCCCGCGTCGAGCAGCTCTTCAAGAAGCACGGCGAGAAGATCATCATGCTCGCGCGGTTCCTCCCCGGCGTGCGCGCCGTCACGTACTTCACCGCCGGCTCCGTGGGCATGAAGTGGCGCCGCTTCGTGCTCTACGACTCCCTCGCCGCCCTCGGCTCGGCGCCGATCTTCGTCTACCTGGGCTTCAAGTTCGGTGGAGAGCTCGACACGCTCATCTCGGCGATCAAACGCGGCCAGCGCAACGTGCTGATCGCCCTCGTGCTGATCGGCATCGTCGCCTTCTTCATCAGCCGCTGGCGCGCGAAGCGGGAGCAGAAGCTCAACGAAGAAGCCCTGCGCGAGAAGCAACTGTCGGGCGAGCACCCGATCGCCACCGTGCCGGCGACCCAGCCGCCCGAAGCGGTGAAGTGATCAGAGCTTGATCGTCAGGCCTTCGCGCGCCGCGATGGTGCCCTTGCGGAGCTTCTTCGCCACCTTCACCAGCTCATCCATCGCGTCGTCGTTGCGGGTCGGCTCGTGGTGGAAGAGCACCAGCGTGCCCACGCCCGCGTCATCGGCGACCTTGGCAGCCGTCTCGATGGTGGAGTGACCCCAGCCGATCTTCGGAGAACCCGCGCGGCCGAGGTACTCGTCCTCGGTGTACATCGCGTCGTAGATGAAGATGTCGGCGTCTCGGGCGAAGTCGATCAGCTGCGCGTCGCGCGCGGTGCCGTGCTCGGTGTCGGTCGCATAGACGATCGTCTTGCCCCGGCACTCGATGCGGTACGCCAGGTTGCCGCCAGGGTGGTGCGTCTCGATGGCCGTGATGACGCCCTCGCCGATGCGCGCTTTGTCACCCGCGGCGAACGGCTGGTAGTCGAGCTGCGCACGAAACACCATCTCGGCCGTGACGGGGAAGAAGGGCTGCTGCATCTGCCCCGAGATCACGTCCTTCACGGTGCGCCCGTCACGCGTCGGCCCACGAATGACGAAGCGGCTTCGCGGGTCGAAGATGGGCCCGAAGAAGGGCAGGCCCTGCAGGTGATCGTAGTGGTAGTGCGAGAGGAAGATGTGGCCCTCGACAGGCCGCGGAGCCGCGTTGCCGAACTCGCGCACCCCAGTGCCGAGATCGAAAAGCACGAGCTCGTCACCGATTCGCAGCTCGACGCACGGCGTGTTGCCGCCGTAGCGCGCCGTCTCGGGGCCGGGGGAGGGGATCGAGCCGCGCACGCCCCAGAACCGCAGCGTCATCGCGTGCGGCGCCGCTCGGGCCGACTTCTTCGAATCAGCTCGCCTGGGCTTTCGCGCCGTCTTCGCCGAGGAACTCAATGAGGTGACCTGACCGATCGCGCTTCGTCTTGAGGTACTCGACGTTAAGCGGATTCGTGAGGGTCCGCGACGGAATTCTACGGCGCACGGGAACGCCTTCGTCGACGAGACCTGCGATCTTGAGCGGGTTGTTGGTGATGAGATCGACCGACTCCACGCCAAGGCCGCGCAGCATCTCGGCCGCGATGTCGTAGCGCCGCAGATCGTCGGCGAAGCCCAGCTTCAGGTTCGCGTCGACGGTGTCGAGCCCTTCTTCCTGCTGCAGCTTGTACGCGCGAATCTTGTTGCCCAACCCGATGCCACGGCCTTCCTGGCGAAGGTAGAGCAACACGCCGCAGCCCTGCTGGTTGATGAAGTCCATCGCGCGGTCGAGCTGCGCGCGGCAATCACACCGCAGGCTTCCGAACACCTCGCTCGTGAGGCACTCGCTGTGAATTCGAACGGGCACGCCTTCTTTGCCCTTCACGTCACCTTTCACCATCGCCACGTGCTCACGGCCGTTGCGGCGATCGCGGAAGATCACGATGCGAAACAGCCCGCGCTCCGTCGGGAGCGGCGACTCTGAGTAGAGCTCGAGGTGCGTCGTTGGCTTGCGGGTGGGAAGAACCTTCGTCTCGGCGTTCATCAAAACCCCTCGTTCAGAGTGGCCCCGGCCTCACAGCTCCGGGAGCGTTGCTGGTTGCGATGGTCTGATGCTCACCTTGAACAAAGGTTGCACAGCCACTTCAGGCTCCCCAGGACAGCGGGATGAGATCGACGACGGCGCCCGAAGACACCTGCGTCTCACCGGGAGCGATCGAAATCAAGTGGGTGGCCCCGACCGCGCTTGTAAGTGCGCCAGATGATTGCGACGAAAGGGGAGTAGCCCACAGCTCAGACTCCTTTCGTTCGACCTGCGCCCGAACCAGATGGCGAAGGCCCGCGGGCTTCTTGATGGGCACCGAGAGCCTGCCCGGAAGGACGGGAAGGGCCGTCGGCAGCCCCTGCATCGCGCGCAGGGCGGGGCGAACGAAAAGCTCGAACGTCACCATCGCCGAGATGGGGTTTCCCGGAAGACCGAAGACAAGCGTGTTGCCCCGGGTGCCCACCGCGAGCGGTTTGCCGGGCTTCATCGCCACCTTCCAGAAGTCCATCGCGACGCCGAGCGACTGAAAGGCCTCGCGGGTGAAGTCCTTGTCGCCCACCGACGCGCCAGAGACGGTGATGAGCACGTCGAACGACAGGCCCTTCGCGAAGAGCGCGCTGATCGCCTCGAGCGTGTCGGGCGCACGCCCCAAAACGGTCGGAACACCGCCGCTCAGCTTCACCAGCTGAGCGATGACGGGGGTGTTGGTGTCGACGATGCGGCCGTTGGGCTCGTCCGTCACCTCACACAGCTCGTCGCCGCTCGACGCGATGGCCACACGGGGTCGACCCACGACCGGGACGTGCGTCAGCCCCTGCGCCCAGATCGCGCCGGCTTCTCCCGCTCCGAGCACGCGGCCAGCGGGCAACACCAGCGCACCTTCGCGCACGTCTTCACCGCGCTGCCGAACGTTCTGACCGGGCCTGGCAACCTCGTCGATGATCACCGCACCGTCGGCGCCTGCGCGAACCTTCTCTTGCATCACCACCGCATCGGCCCCCGCCGGCATCGGAGCGCCTGTCATGATGCGCGCACAGCAGCCTGACTCGACGGGCAGGGAAGGGCGCTGACCCGCGAAGATGGTCGACGTCACCCGCAACGAGACCCCCGCGCTCGCCACGTCGGCCGATCGCACGGCGTACCCATCCATCGCGGAGTTGTCCCAGGGCGGCAGCGTTCGCCTCGCGACCAGAGGCTCGGCGAGCGCCCGACCGATCGCCTCGCCCACCTCGACCACCTCGGCCGGCCGACGCCCCGCCAGCGACAGAACACGTTCCAGTGCCACTTCAACCGAGAGCAGACTCATGTTGGTGTCGTACCCAGTTCCAGCCAGTTGGGGAACCAGCAACCCCCTGGAAGATGGAGCAGACACCTTTCGATGTTGAAAAAGCGCAGGAAAATGTGGGGTTTGGATTGACTCAAGAACCACATGTGGGGTAGTGCGGTCGCCTCCGCTCGTTTGAGCGCGCAAGGAGACAGCGTTGGCAAAAAAGAAGGCGTCCGCTGCCCGCAAGCCGAAGCCCGCGAAGAAAGCTGCAAAGCCCGCGAAGGCTGCGAAGAAGGTTGCACCTCCCAAGGCGGCGAAGGCCGTCGAGAAGAAGCCGGCGAAGGCTGAGAAGCCTGCTCCGGCTCCGGTCGAGGCGAAGAAGCCAGAGCCGAAGAAGGCCGAGGCGAAGAAGGGTGACGGCAAGAAGGCGCCAAAGCCCAGCGCTCCGATTCCGCCTCCTTCGCTCAGCGCGCCGACGCGTCGTGCCGATGGCTGGGCCGGGCCGATGCCCGACAAGCCGCTGCCCCGCGCGACCAAGCTGCCGTCAGAGCTCGAGCCGCTCACCAAGCGCGAGATGGAGCAGGTGCTCACCGTCGGCGCCCGCGGCGTCTTCGGCGAAGGCCAGCTCAAGGGCCGCCTGATCGTCTACCAGGGCTTCCCGTACCTGGAGGTCATCGGCCGCGACAAGCGCGAGCTCTGGTTCCTGCTGCAGGGCCCCGATCAGGAAGTGCTGCCCGCGTACATGGATCACCGCGTATCGGTGGCCGGCCTCATCAAGAAGCACCACAACTACGGCGGCACCATCGACGTGCGGAAGTACTCCGCGAAGAAGGTCGAGACGGCCGAGCCGGTGGTCGAAGCGGTTCCCGAAGAGGCGAAGCTGCTGCTCTTCTCGCCTGGCCAGATCGAGACCATCAGCCAGCCCGGCATGGCCGTCGGCCAGAAGGGTTACGCGACGCTGCGGGGCCGCCTCGAGATGAGCGGTGACGAGTTCTATCTGGTCGTCACCAACCATGGCACCCGCCAGCAGGTCGCCTTCACCATCGAGGGCAAGGCGCAGAAGGGCCTCAAGAAGTACGTCGGCGAGATCATGGTGGCCACCGGCGTCATCGAGAAGATGACGGGCTGGGGCGGCACCATTCAGGCCGAGGTCTGCGAGCCGCGCGCGCCCGAGTACCCGCCCGTGTCGCGTGACACGATCGAGATCGCCACCGTCGAAGGCGCCTCCAGCAACCCGAAGACGGCCACGGTGAAGGTGAACCACGGCCTCGTCGTGAAGCTGCCCGAGAAGCAGGGCTATGTGTGGAGCATCGAGCCCTCGACCGCGAAGCGCCTCTCACTGCGCGAAGTGAACCTCGACCCGCAGGGCCCCGTGCGTGAGTTCTTCTTCACGCCGCGCAACCCGGGCCTGCTCGACGTCGACTTCTTCCTCGCGAAGACCCACAACCCCATGCAGGTCTCGAAACAGTTCCGCCTCACGGTCGACGTGAAGCCCCTCGAGGTCGTGCTGCCCTGAGCCTCAAAACCTGCGCACCCCGGCGCGATGCCGGGTCTACCGCGCGAAGCTGAACCCCTTCTGGAGGAATGCCGTGAAGCGACTGTGTGTGGCAGTGCTGGTGACGATGAGCTCGATGGCGTTGGCGCAGGAGATCGGCACGGAGATCACTCCGGTGACGCCCGGCTCCGGCACCACCACCAAGCCCAACCAGCCCAACGACAACCCGTACGCGAACAACCCGCCCCCCAACAACACGGGCGACAAGCAGGGCGACGTGAAGCCCGCGGCCAAGCCGGTCTCGGCTGACGGCATTCTCTCGGCGCAGAAGGGCGCCTTCGGCGTTCGCGCGACGTTCGGCGGCCAGGGCATCGGGCTGGCCGGCCGTGGCACGGCGGCCGCTCCGGTCGACACGGGCTCGCTCGGCTTCTCGTACTGGGGCAGCGATCAGTTCACGCTCCTGTTCGACGTCGGCGTCGGCCTCGGCATCTCGCAGGGTGGCGTGCTCTTCGGCTTCGGCGCGACGATCGGCATGGACTACCACTTCCGCACCTCGAGCGACGCGCTGCGCCCGCTCATCAACGTGCAGGTCGGCATCGGCAGCGGCATCGCCGCCGACATCGGCAATGCGCTTCAGCTGACCGCGCAGTTCGCAGGTGGCGCCGAGTACTTCTTCAGCCCGAGCTTCTCGATCTCGGGCCGCATCGGCCTGGGGCTGCGTCTTCCCTTCTCGTCGGGCAGCATGACGCTCACCACGTTCACGCCCGCGGCCGGAGCCGCCTGGTACTTCTGATTCACGCCCGGCGTCAGGCTCGTTCGAGCCGGGCGTCGGCTTCACCGGCTGGCAGTCGCGGAGTTGTTCGAGCGCGGCCGCCGGTCGATGGTTATTCTCGATTCACCGCGGCTGGCACTGACTCGCACGGCCGCGGCGCAGCAACACTGAGGGCCAGCGGATGCGTCGCTCGACAGCGGCGCGATCTGTTGGCCCTTCGTCTTTCACACGCGGGTCGAAATCACGCGGCGCCTCGGCCGGGAATCTCTTCCTGCGCCCGCCGCTTGTCGGAGAGTCTTTTTGGCGATTGATGAAGAGCAGGTTCTGGCCCTGGTGCAGAGCGCCGGGCGGTTGGTTGGTATCAAAGAGCTGTTGCGCGCGGGGGGCTTGAACCCCGGCGAGCAGACATTGCTCAAGCGCATTCTGCGCGACCTCGTGAAAGACGGGCGCCTCGAGCGCGACGGGAAGCGCTTCGGTGTTCCCGGCAAGCAGCACGCCCGCAAGTCGGGCCCCGCGTGGGACGCCAAACAGCCTGCCAGCGTTCGGGCGAAGGCCGGCGTGACACCGGGGTTCCGCAAAGAAGGCGCTGTTCGGAAGGTGAGCGTTCGCGAGGAGCGCCCGCCCCCCGCCACCAGGGGGAAGAAGAAGTTCGAGGAGCGGACGCCTCGTGAGTACGCGCCGCCGAAGCCGCCAGGCGTGAAGTCGCCGGGGCCGAACCTGATCGAAGGCATCATCAACCACCACCCCGATGGCTTCGCCTTCGTGCGCGCGCTGACGGGCAAGTCCGAAGACGTCTTCATCCCTCCCGATCAGGCCCGCAAGGCGCTCGATCACGATCGCGTGATCGTCGAGGTCATTCCCCAGCGCGGTGGGCGCACGCTCGGCCGCATCGTCGAAGTGAAGCGCCGCACGCGCCAGCACGTCGTCGGCACCTACTGGGAGCAGAAGGGCCTGGCCTGGGTCGAGCCTCGTGAAGCCGAGCTCGGCCTCATCGACGTACCGAAGACGCAGCTCGCGCGGCCAGGCGATCTCGTGAAGGTGACGC
>JAEUJR010000185.1 GCA_016793585.1 Archangium sp. | reverse complement strand
GCACGCTCGAGTACGGCGCTGACGGTCGTTTTCCCCTCTTCGTGTTGAAGAGTCGCAGCTGGAACGATGCGCTCCCGCTCGCGATGGTGACAGGTGGTGTGCACGGCTACGAGACGAGCGGCGTGCACGGAGCCCTGCGCTTCGCCGAACGAGACGCCGCTGCCTTCGACGGGCGGCTCAACTTGCTCATCGCTCCGTGTGTGTGCCCGTGGGCCTACGAGCGCATTCACCGGTGGAACCCCGACGCGGTCGACCCGAACCGGTCGTTCAAGCCCGAGGGCGCTGCGGGCGAGGCGCGACAGTTGATGACCTTTGTCGCGCCGTACCGCGGCCGCTTTCTCGCGCACCTCGATTTGCACGAGACGACCGACTCCGACGAGACCGAGTTCAGGCCCGCGCTCGCGGCTCGTGATGGCAAGACGTACGAGCCCGGCGTGATTCCCGACGGCTTCTATCTGGTCGATGACTCCGCGAACCCGCAGCCCGGGTTTCAGGCGGCCATCATCGAGGCGGTCGCCACGGTGACGCACATCGCCGAGCCCGACGCGAAGGGGCAGCTCATCGAGACGCCGCTCCAGGGCCGTGGCGTCGTGCACTACGACGTGAAGTCGCTCGGCCTCTGCGCGAGCCTCACTGGAGCGCGCTTCACCACGACGACCGAGGTCTATCCCGACAGTCCGCGCGCCTCGCCCGCTCAGTGCAACGAGGCCCAGGCGACCGCCGTGCGTGCCGGGCTCGAGTACGCGCTGAAGCACCGCTGATCAGTCGACGGAAGGTGTCTCGGTGGCGCCGGTTTGACCTGGCTCCGAAGAGCATCGCGTTCGCTGATCAGTTCTTCCGCTCGAGCAGCTCGACGATCTCGTCGACGAGCAAGCTCTCGTCCTTGAAGTCCTTGCGCAAGGTCTCGAGCTTCTTCGCGTCCATCGTCTTCGTCTCGCGCATCTTCGCGACCTCGCGGTACGCCTGCGCCACGGGCGCGCCGAGCTGTTCCGCCTTCCGCGTGCGCGCGAGCGCCTCCGACGTGCCCGCCGTGAAGCTGTCGAGCTGCCCGAAGTGTTTGTCCCACGTGGCGGGGTCCGCGGGGCCACCAGCCACCGAGGGAATCGACTGCGCGATGGCCACGTACGCCCACGTCGGCACGGGCAACGGCTGCCCCGCGTACCAGGCCGCGAAGTCGATGACCTCGTGCCCCTCGACGACGAAGCCCGACACCTCGACGCCCGACTTGAGCGTGAAGCTGAAGTGCCCGCGCGCCGGCAGCTTCTCGGTGCCCACCAGCACCACCGCGTTGTTCTTGCGCGGGCCTTCGGTCACCTGCCCCTGCTTCGACAACATCACGGGCCCCCCGAGCTCGATGACCGCTGCCGTCAGGTTCGGCCCCGTCTCGCGGCCGAAGCGGTGCACCACGTTCACCTCGCCCGACAGCTCGAGCAGGTCACCCGTCGGCTTCTTGAGCACCAGGTGATTCACCGTGTGCGAGCGCAGCGCTTCGTCGAGGCCGAAGTCTCCACCTCGCACCCACGCGAGCGTGTTGCGGAACTCGTCGAGCACGTCGTTGAGGTGATTGAAGTCGCGCGCCACGAACAGCTGCGGCTGCATGCGCGTGATGTCGTACGACGTCGTCGTGCACACGAGCGAGAGCGGCACCTTCCGCACCGCGTCGGTCAGACAGTGCTCGGCCTCACCGATGCTCGAGAGCAGACCCGCGCCGTACAGCTTGGGCTGCTCGACGGTGCCCACCATGCCGTACTCGGCCGTCCACCAATACAGGCGGCTGGCGCGCGTCGACTCCGACACGTAGCGCACCGACGCCGCAGCTGCCGACAGCCGGCTCTCGGCGTGAATGACGTCTTCACGCGTCGAGAACGGGTCTTCTTTCACCACTGACAAGTTGCGAATCGCCTCGAACATCGCGCGGTCCTCTGCCGAAGCGATGGCCTTGAAGCCGACCTCTCCTGCCGACTTGAGGTACCGCGCATAGGCCGCGTCCGCGATGATGGGCGCATGGCCAGCCGACTCGTGCACGATGTCGGGCGCGGGCGTGTACGCGATGTGCTCGTGGCTGCGAATGTCGGCCGCGATGGCCAGCACGCCGCGCGCCTGCATCTCGGTGAAGACCGCCGGAGGAATGAAGCCGCGCACACCGACGACGCTCCAGCCCAGCGGCGCGAGCTTCTCGTTCATCGTCTCGAGCCGGGGAATGCGCTCGAGGTCGATGCCCGTCGCGTCGAGGCCCTTCAGGTAGACCGAGTGCGCGCGCCCATCGAGGTGGGTGCGCAGGCGCTTCAGAATGTGACGCCACACCGCCTGGTCGCGCGGCGTGTACGAGGCGTACTCCTGGTCGACGATGTAGCGCTGCAGGTGCGCGGGCAGGGCGGTCGCGGGGGTCCGGTCCATGGCGGCGCTTGTCGCTTCGTGCGCTCGCGCTGGCAAGGGCTTGCACACGTCGACTGGCGGGGCCTTCACGCGGCACGTCAACGCTTCTTCGAGACGTTCTCTTCGGCCACGGCGACGTCGAGGAACGCGCGCAGCGGCCGCGAACGATCGTCCGCTCTCCACGCGAGCGCGAACTCGAGTCGGTTGTCGAAGCCCGAGAGCGGCCGCGTCACCACGCCGGGCGGCAGCTCGCGCAGCACGTAGCTGCCGACGATGAAGACGCCCACGCCCTCGGCGACCAGCGTCGGCCCGAGGAGCGCCTGGGTGGTGTGAAACGCCACCTTCGGCTCGAAGCCCGCGGCGCGGCACTGCTGCATGAACCAGTCGTACGTGGGCGGGTTCAACTTGCGCGAGAAGATGATGAGGCGCTCGTCGCTGAGCCGCGCGAGGGGCACGTCGGCGCCCCGCGCGAGCGCATGCTTCTCGGGCAGCACCACCACCCACCGGCCCGTCACCACCTTGCGCGCCTTCAGCGTCGGCACCTTCACCGGGTGAAACGTCATGCCCACGTCGATGGTGCGCTGGGCGAGCGCGTCGAGCACCTGCGAGGGGTACATCTCGACCGACTCGACCTCGACGTCCGGGTAGTGCTCGCCCAGCCGCCGCAGGGCCCGGCCGATGAAGGGCAGGTTGATGTACTCGAGGTACCCGAAGCGCAGCCGGTGCGTCGCCGACCGGCCGATGCGCTGCGTCTCTTTCGCGCCCGCCTCGAGCAGCTCGAGCGTCGCCTTCGCCGTCTCGAGAAACACCGCGCCGGCCTCGGTCACCTCGACGTGCCGCCGGCTGCGCGAGAGCAGGGTGACGCCCAGCGCCTGCTCCAACGCCGCGATGTGATGGCTGAGCGCGGGCTGGGTGACGCCGACGCGCGTAGCCGCCCGCCGAAAGTGCAGGGTCTCGCAGACGGCGATGAACGACCGCAGGTGGCGAAGCTCCATGCCGTGCTGATTAGCGCGTTGAATCACACGATTCCGAACTCTGTGTGGCGTCGCGACCAGCAAGACGACAAATCGCCCGCCTATGTGGATCGTCCGACTCGCGCTCCGGCGGCCGTACACCTTCGTGGTGTTGTCGCTCGTGCTGCTCCTCTCGGGCTGGCAGGTCGTGCGTCGCACGCCGACCGACGTGCTGCCCTCGGTCGACCTGCCCGTCATCAGCGTGGTGTGGACGTACTCTGGCCTGCCCGCGCAGCAGATGGAGGCGCAGGTCACGCAGTTCTTCGAGTTCTCCATCGCCGGCAACACCTCTGACGTGATGCGCCTGCAGAGCGACACCTACGACGGCGTCAGCGTCATTCGTGTCTACCTGCAGCCCGGCGCCGACGTGAGCGCAGCCATGGCGCAGATCACCGCCGCCTCGCAGACCATCGTGCGCCGCATGCCGCCCGGCATGATTCCGCCCATCATTCTTCGCTACACGGCGTCGAGCGTTCCGGTGCTGCAGCTCGCCTTCACCAACGACACGCTCTCCGAGGCCGAGCTGTTCGACTACGTGAACAACCGCGTTCGCACCGCGCTCTCGATCGTGCGCGGCACGCGGTTTCCGTTGCCGCAGGGCGGCAAGTTTCGACAGGTGAGCGTCGACCTCGACCTGAACGCGCTGCAGGCGCAGGGGCTGGCGCCACAAGACGTCGCGCTCGCCGTCTCGGCGCAGAACCTCACGCTGCCCACCGGGTCGCTGAAGATCTCCGACCGGGAGTACCGCGTCGCGCTCAACAGCTCACCCGACGCCATCGCCGCCTTGAACGAGCTGCCGATTCGCCGGCCTGACGGAAGGTTGCTGCAGCTGCGTGACGTGGCCTTCGTGCACGACGGCTTCCAGGTGCAGACGAACATCGCGCGGTCGAACGGCCGCCGCAGCGTGGTGCTCACGGTGATGAAGAACGGAGACGCGTCGACGCTCGAGGTGGCCAGCCGCATCAAGGCCATGCTGCCGAGCATCAAGGCCGCCGCGCCCGATGGCACCCGCGTCGAGCTGCTGGCCGACGCCTCGGGGTTCGTCGAGCACGCCATCGAGGGGCTGCTCACCGAAGGTACGCTCGCGGCCGCGCTCACCGCGCTGATGATTCTGCTGTTCCTCGGGTCGTGGCGCTCGACGCTCATCGTCGCCACCTCGATTCCGCTCTCCATCGTCGTCGCGGTGCTGGGCCTGCGGGCGCTCGGCTACACCATCAACGCGATGACGCTCGGAGGCCTCGCGCTCGCCGTCGGCATTCTCGTCGACGACGCGACGGTGGAGATCGAGAACATTCACCGCAACCTCGCGATGGGCAAACCGCTCACCCGAGCGATCCTCGACGGCGCCCAGCAGATTGCCGTGCCCGCCTTCGTGGCGAGCCTCTCGATCAGCGTCGTCTTCGTGAGCGTGCTCTTCCTCGAGGGGCCGGCGCGGTTCCTCTTCATGCCGATGGGCCTCGCCGTCTCGTTCTCGGTCATGGCGTCGTACCTGCTCTCGCGCACCATCGTGCCGACGATGGTTCAGTTCCTGCTGCCGGCCGAGGTCGCGCGCGGGCACGGCAGCAGCACCGGCTTCTTCGGCGCGATTCACGCCGCGTTCGAGCGGGCCTTCGAAGCGTTGCGGCGGCTCTACCTGGGCATTCTGTCGTGGGCGCTGGCCAACCGCGCCGTCGTGCTCGGCGTCTTCCTGCTCTCGGTCGCGGGCGTGGTGGGGTTGTCGACCATCGTCGGGCGCGACTTCTTCCCGAAGCTCGACGCGGGCGTGTTGCGGCTGCATGTCGTCGCCCCGCCGGGCACCCGGCTCGAAGAGACCGAGGCCCTGTTCGGCGAGGTCGAGAACGCGATTCGCGAGCTCATTCCGTCGAACGAGCTCGAGGGCGTGCTCGACTTCATGGGCCCGTCGAGCGGCTACAACCTCGCCATCACCGACAGCGTGAACGTCAGCACCGCCGACGGCGAGGTTCTCATTCAGCTGTCGAAAGACCGCACGCGGCGGGTCACGGACTACGAGGCGATGCTGCGTGAGCAGCTGCGAGCGCGCTTCCCGCAGGCGCGCTTCTTCTTCCAGCCCGCCGACATCGTGACCCAGATTCTGAACTTCGGGCTGCCCTCGGCCATCGACATTCAGGTGTCGGGCGCGAAGCGCGACGCGACCTACGCGGCCGCCCGCAGCATCGAGAAGCAGCTGCGCGCCGTGCCCGGAGCCGTCGACGTGCGCCTGCACCAGATCGTCGACGCCCCTCGGCTGCAGGTCGACGTCGACCGTCTGCGGGCGGCCGACGTGGGCCTCACGCAGCGTGACGTCGCGAACAACGTGCTGCTCGCGGTCTCGTCATCGAGCCAGGTGTCACCCACGTTCTGGACCGACCCGAAGACGGGCTTCGGCTACGGCGTCGCGGTGCAGGTGCCAGAAGGCGCGGTGAGCTCCATCGAGGCGCTGCAGACGTTCTCGCTGCAGACGCCGCGCGGGCCGCAGCTGCTCGGCGACCTCTCGAACCTTCGCCGGCAACAGACGCCCGTCTTCATCACGCGCGTCGACGTGCAGCCGACGTATCAGGTGCGCGCCGACGTGCAGAACCTCGACCTGGGCACCGTCGCCGACGCCATCGACGGCATCGTCGCGGCGGTGAAAGAGAAGCTGCCGCCCGGCTCGGCGATTCAGGTGCGCGGGCAGGTCGAGTCGATGCGCAGCGCCTTCGGAGCCCTGGCCATCGGCCTGCTCGCCGCCGCGCTGCTCGTCTACGCGGTGATGGTCATCAACTTCCAGTCGTGGACCGACCCCTTCATCATCATCACGGCGCTCCCCGGGGCTGGCATCGGCATCGTGCTCGCCCATTTCTCGACGCAGACGACGTTCAGCGTGCCGTCGTTGATGGGCGCGGTGTTGAGCGTCGGCGTCGCCACCGCGAACTCGATTCTCGTGGTGACCTTCGCGAACGAGCAGCGCGCGCGTGGCTTGTCGGCCATCGAGGCGGCGCTCGAAGCGGGGCGGGTTCGCCTTCGCCCCGTGTTGATGACGGCGCTTGCCATGGCCATCGGCATGCTGCCCATGTCGCTCGGTCTGTCGGAGGGTGGCGAGCAGAACGCGGCGCTCGGCCGCTCGATGCTCGGCGGCATTCTCGGGGCGACGTTCGCGACGCTCTTCCTGGTGCCGGTCTTCTATTCGTGGCTGCGCGCGCGGTGGCGTCCGAAGGTGATGGACGAAGCGCTGCGCGAGCCCGGTGACGATGATGAAGGAGTCGTTCATGAGTGACGAGACGCCGAAGGTGACGCCGCGTTTGCCGAAGTCGGTGCCAGTGCTCTTCGTGCTGGTGCTCGCCGGGCTCGTCGCTGCGGGGTGGCTGCCTCGCGCGCGCCGTGCCGACGCGGTGGAGCGCGAACACCAGCTCGCCATCGCGCCGCGCCGCGTGGTGGTCGGGGTGGTGCAGCGCGCTCCGGTGCAGGCGACGTTCTCGCTGCCTGGCACGGCGGCGCCCGCGAAGGCGGCTGTCGTCACCGCGAAGGGCACCGGCTTCGTGCAGCAGTACTTCGTCGACCTCGGTGACGCCGTGAAGGCGGGCCAGGTGCTCGCGGTGCTCGAGGCCCCCGAAGTCGACGAAGACGTGAAGCGCGCGCAGGCCCGGCTGACCGAAGCCGAAGCGAACGTGACGTTGTCTCGCTCTGCGGCGGAGCGGGCGAGCCGACTCTCGGAGCAGGGCGTCGCCTCGAAGCAGCAGGCCGAAGAGGCGCAGAGCCGGCTCACCACGGCCATCGCCGCCGTCGACACCGCGCGCGCCGATGTGCTGCGGCTGACGGCGGTGAAGGGGTACAGCCGCGTCGTCGCGCCGTTCGCGGGAGTGGTGACGCGCAGGCTCGTCGAGCAGGGCGCGCTCGTCTCGACCGATCGCACGCCGCTGTTCGAGATCGCCCAGACCGAGACGTTGAAGGTGACGGTCGACGTGCCGCAGTGGCTCGCGCCCGACGTGAAAGCCGGGCTCGTGCTGAAGGTCGCGCCGCCCAATCGCCCTCAAGCGGCGGTCGAGGCCCGTGTCACCCGCAGCGCCGGCGCGTTGGACCCGGTGACGCGCACGCTCCGCATCGAGGCCCTCGTCGACAAACCCGGCGCGTTGCTCGCCAACGCCTTCGTGCAGGTGACCTTTCAGGTCGAGCGCGCCGCCCCGCCGCTCCTCATTCCCGCCAGCGCCGTCGTCGCGCGCGCCGATGGAACGCGCGTGCACGTCGTGAAGAGCGGCGTCATCGCCACCACGCCGGTGCTCGTCGCGAGAGATCAGGGCCGCACGGTCGAGGTGCTCACCGGCGTCGAGCCGGGCATGCAGGTGGTGCTCAACCCGCCCGACGACCTCGAGAACGCAGAGAAGGTCGAAGTGCTCGTTCCCGACGCAGGAGCGCCACGATGAGGCCAGTGTTGCATCGCGTGCTGCCTCGTGGGCTCGCCGAGGCGGGGCTGCACGTCGCGTCTGCGCGCTCTCTTCGCGGCGGGCTCGTCGACCGCCGAGCGCGGGGGCTGTGCAGAAACGTCTCGATGACTTCCGCCCAGGCCATTGGTTCGACCGGTCCGTCGCCGGGAGCAGCTCGATGACCTCGGCGCTCTTGCTCTCGCTCGTCGTGGCCCAGGCCCCGAGCCTCACGTTGCCGCAGGCGCTCGACCGCGCGCTCACGCAGGCGCCGCGACTCTCGACCGTGCGCGCCTCGGTGCAGCGGGCCGAAGCACTGGTCGTGCAGTCGCGCGCCGCGTGGCTTCCCACGGTGTCGGTCAACGGCACCTTCACGCAGCTCGAAGGCAACCGTGGGCTCGCCGACCGCGTGCTGGTCGCCGCCCAGACCGGGAGCGCCAACCTGCAGCTCGCGTTTCCGTTGTTGGCGGTGCCGCGGTGGCTCGCGACCCAGCAGGCCGAGCTCGCGGTCGAGGCGACGAAGCTCGACGAGCTCGAGGTGCAGCGCGCGCTGGTGAGCCTCGTGGGGCGGGCGTGGTTGACGGTCGAGCTGCAGCACAACCTGCTCGCCGTCTCGGAGCGCGCTCGGAAGACCAGCCTCGAGCAGCTCGAGCTGGCCAGGCTTCGACAGACCGGTGGCCTCGGTACGAAGCTCGACCTCGTGCGGGCGCAGCGCGAGCTCGCCGACAACGAAGGCCGCCTCGCCCGCGCCCGCATCGACCTGACGACGGCGCGCGAGGTGCTCGGCGTGCTGCTCGGCGCCGAGGGGCCCATCGACGTCGCTGGCGTGCCCGAGTTCGGAGCGCTGCCCACGGCCGACGCGCTCGAGCAGACGCTCGACGGGCGGTCGGACGTCGCCGCCACCCAGGCCCGCGTCACGCTCGCCGCCCGCGCCGTCGACCAGAGCTGGACCGACTATCTGCCCACGGCCGGGCTTCTGGTGACACCCACCGCGCAGACGCCCGCGACGCCCACCGCGCCCGCGCTCGGGGTGACGGCCCAGGTGACGGCGCAGGTCGTCGCGTTCGATGGCTTCTCTCGCAGCGGCGTTCGCAAGGAGCGTGAAGCGGCGCTCGTCGCAGCCCGCGCGCAGGCCGACGAGGTGCGCCAGCGCGCCGCGAGTGAGCTGCGGCTGGCGTTCGAGGTGTTGGCGCTCAGAGAAGAGTCGGCGCGCGCCGCAGCAGCGTCGGCGAAGCTCGCGCTCGAGGCCGAGGCGCTCGCCCGCGCCGCGTGGAAAGAGGGGGCCTCCACCAACGCGGAGTTGATCGAAGCCGAACGGTCGGCGCGCGACGCCGAGACGCTGGCCGAAGCCGCCCGCACAAGTGAGTGGTCGGCGCGCCTCGACCTGCTCGTCGCCGCCGGAAGGCGCCCTGCGCCATAGCGACGCGTTGGGTCGCAGGAAGGCCCACACGGCCTGACGAGTCGGCTAGCATCAGGGCTCGTGACACCCGTTCCAGTCCGGCCAGTCTTCCTCGAGTCGAGCGGCGCGTGGATGCCGAAGGTTCGCGAGCTGCTCGAGCAGGCCCGCGTGCCCGTCGAGAGTGAGGTGACGGCCGCCGTCGACGTCGCCGTCTGTGACGTCACCAGCGCCGAGGGCCTCGAGAAGAAGCGCGCGTTGATGCTCAAGGCGCCGCGCCTGGGCGTGCTCGTCATCGCCAATGGTGACTTGTCGCTCGAGAGCTCGGTGCTCGAGGTCGTCGCGCCCGAGTCGCTCGAGTCAGAGCTGTTGCCCCGCTTGAGCCGGCTGCGCGCCCGCCTCGTCAGCCAGCAAGACGCGGTCGCCCGCCAGCGCGACCTGAAGGTGCTGCTCGAGCTCACCGCCCGCTACGCCGAAGCGACCGACATCGAAGAGCTGCTCCACGACGTCACCCGGAAGCTCGCCGAAGACTTCGACATCGATCGCGCCACCCTGGTGCTCATCGACGCCGAGAACAAACAGGGCACCATCGTCGCCGCCTCGGACGACGCCTCGCTCAAGAACCTGCGCATCGAGCTGTCGCGTTACCCCGAGATTCGCGAGGCCGTTCGCACCGGCAAGCCCGTCATCGTCGAAGACGCGCCCTCACACCCGCTGCTCGAAGACGTGAAGGAGTCGGTGAAGGCGCGTGGCATTCGCAACATCGCCGCGTTCCCCCTCATGGTGGGCGGCAAGGTGTTGAGCGTGCTCCTGGTGCGCCGCTCGTCGGTGCGCGGGGCCTTCAACCCGCGCGAGATCGACTTTCTCGCGACCGTCGCGCACGCCACGGCCATCGCGTTTCGCAACATTCGCCAGCTCGACCGCGAACGCGGCAAACGCGAGCAGGAGAAGACGGCCCGCCTCGCCGCCGAAGAGCGCGTGCACGAGCTCGGCCGCTACGCGTCGTACTTCGCGCACCTGAGCGACGGCGTGGCGATTCTCGACGCGCGCGCCTGCGTGCTCTCGCTCAACCCTGCCGGCGAGAAGCTGCTCGACCTGAGCCCCGGTGAGGCGGTGGGCCGGCACGTCAACGCGCTGGCGAACCCGACCGACGACGGGCTGCTGCTCGACGTTCTCTACTCGGTGTCGAAGGGCCAGGTGCGCACCGACGTCGACCTGCACGCGCGCACGGGGCTGGGCCGGCGGCTCACGCTCTCACTCTCGGCCGCGCCGCTCACCGGTGACGCGGGTGAAGGCGTCGCGATTCTCACCATGCGCGACGTCACCCGGCAGCGGCAGATGGCCGACGAGTTGACGCGCACCAAGGAATACCTCGAGCGCCTCATCGACTCGAGCGTCGACGCCATCATCGCCGCCGACATGAAGGGCAACGTCACGCTCTTCAACAAGGCCGCCGAACACGTCACCGGCTACAAGGCCGAAGAGGTCGTCGGGAAGCTGCACGTGACG
>JAEUJR010000126.1 GCA_016793585.1 Archangium sp. | reverse complement strand
TGAAGGGCGCCGACACGCTGGCCCCGAAGCTGGTGGCCGCGCGCGCGCTGACTTCGACGTCGCTCGAGGCAGTGTTCAACGAGCCAGTGCAGGCGGGTACGGGAGCGTTGGGGGCCGAGCGGCTCGCGGCGTGGACTTCGTCGGTCGCGATCACCGCCGCGCAGCTGCAGAGCGATCAGCGCACGGTTCGACTCACGACGGCAGCGCACGCTCCGGGAGCGCACACGCTGACGGCGTCGATGATCGCCGATCGCGCCATGCCTGCGAACACGCTCGCGTCAGGCACGGCCACATACACGGTCAGCGGCGTGCCCTTCGATGCGGGCGTGATCGACGCGGGAACACCAGCGGCTCCCGATGGCGGGTTGTTGTTCGTGAATCGCCTCACCCCGCTGCGCTATCGGGTCGGCTCGACGGCGCAGCCTGCTGCGTGGAACGGCTTCACCTTCGACGACTCGTTGTGGTCGCTCGGCCGTCAGCCCATCGGCTACGGAGAACCCACCATCGCCACGACCGTGGCCATGGGCCAGAACGCGACGCTGTACACGCGCGCCGAGTTCGATCTCTTCGTCGATCCCACCCTCGTGCGTGGGCTGACGCTCGAGATCGACTTCGACGATGGCTTCGTGGCGTTCTTGAACGGCCAGGAGATCGCGCGCCGTGGTGTGGCTGCGAACCAGACCCGCACCACGCTCGCAGCGGCGCACGAGTCGGGGGTGGCGCAGGTGTTCGATCTCGTCGGCGCGGAGTCGCTGCTGCGCCCGGGCGACAACTTCCTCGCCATCGAGGTGCACAACACCGCGCTCACCTCGAGCGATCTCTTCCTCGACGCGAGGCTGTGGGCGAACGCGATCGTCGTTCCGTCAGATGCCGGTGTTCGTCCGAATGACGATGATGGCGGCTACGACGCTGGAGAGATCGACGCCGGTGTCGAGATCGATGCAGGTGTCGAGCTGGTGGACTTCGATGCGGGCGTCCGCTCGGACGCGGGGCCAGGCGATGCTGGGGTCGTCGAGGCCGATGCGGGCGTGCTCACGACTGTCGATGCGGGAATGACGCAGGTCGAGGCTCCGAAGGGCTGCGGGTGTTCGATCGTCGAGCCGTCGAGCGTGGTGCTGGCGCTGTCGATGTTGCTTGCTGCACGTCGCGCGCGTCGCTTGAGCTCGTCCCATGCTCTCCATCATCACGGTAATCGTGCTCACCGGCTCTGACGGCGGTGTCGCGCCCCTGTCACTCGACGGAACGCTCATTCGGTCAGGCCCCATCACGCTCGCTGAGCTCGAAGCGCTGGGACCCATCACCGCCGATTGGACCGACAAGAAGGGGTCACATCGGGTGAAGGGCGTTCGCCTCGACAAGCTGCTGCTCGCGCGCGGGTTCTCGGAGGGCGTCACGGGCCCGAAGGCCGACCCGAAGCAGAAACACGCAGGCTTGCGCTCGGCGATCGTCGCGACGGCGCGAGACGGCTTCAAGGCGGTCTTCGCGGTCGGCGAGCTGCTCGAGACGCTGGGCGCGACCCAGGCGCTGATCGTGTGGGAGGTGGATGGCAAGCCACTGCCCGACACCGCCGGCCCGTTCCGAATGGTGGTGACGACTGACAAGCTCCCGTCGAGATCGTTGCATCAGGTCGAGCGGTTCGAACTCGTCGATCTCAATCGCTGAGCCCACGCGAGCATCAGCAAGGCGAGCAACATCAGCCCACCACCGTCGGAGCGGCAGCCACAGCCTTGCGGCGGCTCAGGTGTCGAGGTTCCTGCGTCGGAGACGAGAGTCCCTGCGTCGAGCATGATGCCGGCATCGGCGGCTCCTGCATCGCTGAACACGCCTGCATCGCTGAGCGCGCCTGCATCGCTGAGCGCGCCTGCATCGCTGAACACGCCTGCATCGCTGAGCATGCCTGCATCGCTTCCCGCGTCCCCGACTCCAGCGTCGCGCGCGCAGCCGACGATCGTCTCGTGAACGCAGCCCACGACGCCGTCACATCGATCGTTCGTGCACGAGTCGTCGTCGTCGCAGCTTCCACACGAAGAGCACATCGTCGAGCCAGCGTCGGCTGCGAACGTTCCCGCCGCGCACGCCACGCACACGCTCGCTGACGCAGCCGAGGCCGTTCCAGGCGGGCAGAGCAGGCACAGACTCGAGCCCGGCATCGAGAAGAGGCCTGCTGCGCACGGCTGGCAGGTGCCTCCATCGAACGATGCCGTCCCGCCAGCACACGGAGCGCACACGTTCTGCCCCTGCATCGGGGCCGAGGTGCCGGGCAAACACGCAGCGCAGCTCGTCGAGCCGACCGTGTTCGTCGCAGTGCCGATCGCGCACGGCGTGCAGTCAGGGCTCTGCGCGGTGGCCGAGAAGGTTCCGACCTGACAGCTCGAGCACGCGGTTGCTCCGGCCGCCGAAGTGGTTCCGGGCGGACAAGCGATGCACGCCGCGCTCGAGGTCGCGCCAGTCGTCGCGTTCTGGGTGCCGGCAGGGCAGGGCTGACACGCCATCGCCGAGGTCGCGCCGAGCGTGGCGCTGAAGCGACCCTCCGGGCACGCTGTGCACGCGGCTGACGATGTCGCGCCGGTCGCCGGGCTGAACGTTCCGGCTCCGCAGGGTAGGCAGGTGGCATCCGAGACGGCGCCAGCGGTCGAGCTCCAGGTGCCAGCGCCACACGGAGTGCAGGCCGTGGCTGAGGCTGCGCCGAGCGCGCTGCTCCAGGTCCCGGCGGGACACGTCGTGCAGGCCGATGCTGAGGTCGCTCCGATCGACGCGCTGAAACGACCGGCGGGGCACGCGAGGCAGGTCGCGCTCGAGGGAGCTCCGGTGGTGGCGCTGTACGTTCCCGCTGCGCAGGGCGTGCAGGCCGTCTGACTGGTCGCGCCGCTCGTGGTGCTGAACGTTCCCGCGCCGCACGCAGTGCAGGTGGCCGCAGAGGTCGCGCCGACGGCGCTGCTCCAGGTGCCGGGTGCACAGCTCGTACATGCAGAAGACGAGCTTGCGCCGGCGGTGGCGCTGAAGGTTCCGGCGACGCAGGGCGTACAGGTCGACGCCGACGTCGCTGCGGCGGAGTTGCTCCAGGTGCCAGGCGCGCACGCAGTACACGTCGCCGCTGACGTGGCACCGATCGTCGTGCTCCAGGTGCCTGGTTGGCAGGCGGTACACGCCGACGCGCCGCTCGTGGTTCCGTACGTTCCCGCGCCGCAGGCGACACAGGTCGAAGCGGACGTTGCGCCGGGGGTGGTGCTGAACGTTCCAGGAGCGCAGCTCGTACAGGTCGCGGCCGAACTCGCGCCGATCGCGGAGCTGTAGGTGCCAGCGGCGCACTGGGTACAGGCTGATGCCGACCCCGCGCCGGTGGTCGGTGAGTATGTTCCCGCTGAGCACGGCGTGCAGGTCGCGACCGAGCTCGCGCCGGTCGCCGTGCTGAAGGTGCCTGCTGCGCACCTCGTACACGCTGATGCCGAACTCGCGCCGCTGGTCGTTCCATACGTGCCCGGGCCACACGCGGTGCAGGTCGAGACCGAAGTCGCGCCGGGCGTGGTGCTGAACGTTCCCGGAGCGCAGTTGGTACACGTCGCAGCCGAGGTCGCGCCGATCGCGGAACTGTAGGTGCCTGCCGAGCACGCCGTGCACGCTGCGGCCGAGGTTGCGCCGCTCGTAGCTCCGTAGGTGCCCGCGCCACACGGAGTGCAGGTCGCTGCCGAGGTCGCGCCGGTCGCCGTGCTGTACGTGCCGGCCGCGCATGCGGTGCACGCAGCCGCCGAGGTCGCGCCGCTCGTGGCTCCGTACGTGCCGGCTGCACACGCAGTGCAGGTCGCAGCCGACGTCGCGCCGATCGCCGCGCTGTACGTGCCAGCTGCGCACGCAGTGCACGCAGCCGGTGAGCTCGCACCGCTCGCCGTTCCATACGTTCCCGGGCCACATGGCGTGCACGCTGCCGCTGACGTGGCGCCTGGCGTGGTGCTGAACGTTCCCGGCGAGCAGGCCGAGCAGGTCGCGCTCGACGAGGCTCCGACCGCCGCGCTGAAGGTTCCTGGCAGACAGGCCGTGCACGCCGCCGCCGAGGTCGCGCCAGTGGTCGTGCCGAATGTTCCCGGCCCACACGCCGAGCACGTGGCCGCAGAAGTCGCTCCGATGGTCGAACTCCACGTTCCAGCCGGGCATTCGCTGCAGCCTGCTGCCGACCCGAGCCCCGTCACGGCGCTGTACCGCCCAGCCCCGCAGGGAACGCAGGTGGCAGCCGACGTCGCTCCCGTCGTCTCGCTGAAGGTTCCCGCCGCGCAGGCGACACACGCGGCCGCCGAGTCGGCACCGATGGCCGAACTCCAGGTTCCTGCCGCGCAGCTCACCTCGAGATCGTTCCCCGGGCAGTAGCGGCCCGCACGACATGGCGCGCACCCCGGCCCAGCCAGGTACTGCCCTGCGGGACACGTCTGCGCGAGCGCCGCCGAGCTCATCAGCACCACCGCCACACCAGCCACGCGGAGCATTCCGTTCCTCACAGGCACTTGCACTGAAGGGCGTTCCACGTCTGCGGAGGCTGGCACTGCACCACCGGCCCCGGACACGCACAGGCACAGGTCTGCGGGTTCGACACCTGCGCTCCTGGGCACGTAGGGCATTCGCACGCGCACGTCTGCTGATTCACCTGCCGTGGCGGCGGGCATTGCCCAGAAGGAAGGTTGCACTCGCACGCGCACGTCTGTGGGTTCTGGCTCTTCCCCGGGCCGCACTGCACCGGCAGGCACTGACAGGCACAGGTCTGCGGGTTCGTCAGCACCTGCCCCGAAGGACACGAAGGACAGTCACATGAACACGTGAGGGTGTTGCGTACGCGGGGCTGCAGACAGGCTCCGGCGGTGCACTTGCACTGGCAGGTGGTGGGATCGAACGTGAAGCCTGGCGGGTAGGCCGCGCACGGGTTCACGCCCGGCTGCTGGTTCGAGCAGCGGCACGCGCACGTGGTGGGATCTTGAATCTGGTTCATCGGGCACTGCGTCGAGGGGCACTCGCAGCGGCAGGCCTGCGTGTTGGCGACGAGCGGCTGCTGACACGAGAGCCCGGTGCACTCACAGCCGCAGGTCGTCGGGTTCTGGGAAAAGCCCGCCGGGCACTGCAGGGCCGGGCAGCGGCAGCCACACGTCGCGGGATCCTGAACCTGATTGCCTGCGCACTGCACGGGCGGGCACTTGCAACTGCACGAGGTGGTGTCGGCGATGCGCGGCGGCACGCAGGTGAGCGCGGTGCACCTGCACTGACAGCTCGCGGGGTCGAACGTGAAGCCCGGCGGGAAGTTCGCGCACGGGTTCACGCCCGGGAGCTGGTTCGAGCAGCGACACGCGCAGGTGTTCGGGTCTTGAATCTGGTTGGCCGGGCATTGAGCGGCAGGGCAGTCGCAGCGGCAGGCCTGAAGGTTCGCGACGCGCGGTTGCTGGCACGACAAACCGGTGCACTCACAACCGCAGGTGGTCGGGTTCTGCGTGAAGCCGGCGGGGCACTGTGAAGCTGGACAGCGGCAGCCACACGTCGCGGGATCCTGCACCTGGTTGCCCGTGCACTGCGTCGAAGGGCACTTGCAGCTGCAGGTCTGGGGGTCGGCGATCTTCGGCGTCGCGCAGGTGAGGCCCGAGCACTCGCACTGACAGGTCGTGGGATTGAACGTGTAGCCCGCCGGGTAGCCCGTGCAGGCGTTTCCGCCCAGCGGTTGGTTGGGGCAGCGGCAGGCGCAGGTGTTCGGGTCTTGCACCTGATTGCCCGCGCACGTCGAAGGGCACTTGCAGCTGCAGGTCTGGGGGTCGGCGATCTTCGGCGTCGCGCACGTGAGGCCCGAGCACTCGCACTGACAGGTCGTTGGATTGAGCGTGTAGCCCGCCGGGTAGCTCGCGCAGGCGTTCGCGCCGGTGATGGGGCAGCTGCATGCGCACGTGTTCGGGTCCTGAACCTGTCCGGGGGCGCACGTCGTGCCGCAGCCGCACTTGCAGGTCATGGGGTCGAGCACCTGATTGGCACCGCACGTGCGCGCTCCCCCATCGGGCGACACACAGCCACAGGCGCAGGTGAGCGGGTCGATCAACGTCTGCGGCGCCGGGCATGTCGGGCACTCGCACGCGCAGCGTTGCGCGTTGAAGACGAACGGTGCCGTGCACTGCTTCGCCGGGCACTCGCACTGACAGGTGGTCGGGTTGAAGGTGTACGACGAGGGGAAGCCGACGCACGCGCGCGTGAGATCGTTCGGCGCGTTCGGGCACACGCACGCGCACGTCTCGGAGTTGCCGATCACCTGCGGCGCGGGACACGCGGCGCACTTGCAGGCGCACGAGGTGGCGTCGAACGTTCTTCCCGGCGCGCACGTCGTCACGCTCGCGTCGGCGGTGCACTCGCACGAGTCGGTTGCGGCGTTGTACCGGAGCGGCGGCTCACAACACTGGCCGCTCGGCCCAGACTGCGGGGGACAGCCGAAGAACAGCGCGCAGACCACGACCGTGGCGACAGAGAAGGAGTTCGATTTCACGGAGCCCCCCAAAGACTCGAAGCACCGTAGCCCATGGGACATCGACGCAGGTCTGCGACTCGAACCGCCGTGAGTTCAATGGGTTGGGTTTGGCGCCGACCTGAATGTCAGCCCTCCTTGATACTGAATGCATGTTCAGCAAGAGATCCCGGTTGGAGGTCGCCATGGTCAGCGTCGCAGCAGAGGCCGGTAAATCGGCTCCAGAGCGTTTTTCGGGAGACGAGCAGCGCCGCGCTTCGGTGGTCGAGCACCTGAAGGAGCAGATCCGCCGCGTGCAGGCCGCTCCCCGGCGGTACCTGGTGACGTTGGCGACGGGCGCGCCCGAGCTCGATGCGCTCGGCGTGTTCCAGCTCGGCGGCGCCGTCGAGCTGTCGGGCGAAGAGGCGTCGGGGCGAACGACGGTGGCGTTGTCGCTGGTCGCGTCGGCGTGTCGTGAGAAGCGCCTCGCGGCGTGGGTCGATGGCCCGCAAGAGCTCTACCCGCCGGCCGCCGTGCCCATGGGCGTCGATCTGCAGCGGCTGTTGATCGTTCGCCCGCCGGCGCCGGGCCAGCTCGTGTGGTCGGCCGTGCAGCTGCTCCGAAGCGGCGCGTTCACCTGCGTGGTGCTCGACGTCACGCACACCGGCGTGCAGCTGACGATGCTCGACACCAGGAAGCTGCTCGACGCGGCGAGGGCAGGGGGCTCGTTGCTGCTCGTGCTCACCGCGAACGTGGCTCCAGCGCAGGGCCTCGTGCGCCTCGTGATGGCCTCACGCGCCGCGCCCGTCGCCGCGCAGCAGGGCCGGCCGCACCTTCGCGTCGTCACCGCCGAGCTGCCCGAGGCGCCGCAGGTCGAGCCCGAGCTGCACGTCGAGCTCGCGCGCGCACAGGGCGTGACGGGGAAGCGGCTCGTGTTGCCTCGCAGCCGCCTCGCGCGCCTCACGAGAAGTCGTCGCAGCGCCACCGCGCTCGTGCCCGGTCTCGAGGTGCCGCGCCTCTCGTCGCTCTCGTCACTGCAACGACCGAAGAAGAACGATCTGCGAGACGGGCAGGGGTTTCACGTCGCCACCAGACCCGGCCGCGAAGGCTCGCTCGGGCTCGAGAGCGCGCTCCACTCGTGCGCGCCGCCGGGAAATCGAAGACGCCCGGCCGCCAATCTCGCCGCGATCGACGCCGTTCGAACGAAGCCGAATTCGCCGCCGACAGCGCCTCGCGTGAAGGTTCGATCGTTTCGGTGACGCGCGTGAAGTGCTCGATCGCGCAGTTTTGTCGCGAGAAACCGGGGTGACTCGCAAGCCGCGCAGCCTTTGCCGGAGCGGCCGACCCGTCTGACAAACCCATGATGGATCGGGCGATCTGCTCGGCTAACACAATCAACATGATTTCCGCCGTCGCCTTCCTCGTTCTCTCCCAGGCGCCCGAGCTGCTCGACGGTGGCTCGAGCGCCGAAGTCTTGATCCCGATCGACGATGCAGGCGTCGTCGCCGTCGTCGATGCCGGCGTCGAAGAAGACCCCGACAAGCGCATGCAGACGGTCGTCACCGGGTCACGCACCGAGCGAAAGTTGAAAGACGTCGTGGTGCCGACCGAGGTGATCACCCGCACGCAGATCGAACAGCTCGGCGTGCGCGATCTCGGTCAGCTGTTGCAGCAGCACCCCGGCGTCGAGATGGTCTACACGAACCGCGGCGTCGGCATTCGCCTGCAGGGCCTCGACCCCGAGTACGTGCTCGTGCTCGTCGACGGCCAGCGCATCGCCGGCCGCGCTGGAACGATCACCGACGTCACCCGCTTCAGCCTGCGCGATCTCGAGCGCGTCGAGATCGTCAAGGGGCCCGCCGCTGCGCTCTATGGCGCCGACGCCGTCGGTGGCGTCATCAACCTCATCACCCGCCGGCCGCAGCGGCAGCTCGAGCTCTCGCTCCGCGCGATGGGCGGCGCGTTTCAGAACGGCTCCAACGACGTGCCGGTGGGCACCGAGGCCGACGTTCGGGCGCACGCGGCGTCGAAGCTGGGCGCCTTCGAGCTGCGCGGTGGAGCCGGCTTTCGTCACCGCAGCCCCTTCGATCGCAACCCCGACAACGTCGCCGACAACGGGCCCGGTATTCGCCGCCTCGACTACGACGTCGATGTCTCGTGGAACCCCAGCGACACGCTGCGCGCCTGGAGCCGCACCGCCTACGCGTGGACCGACCTTCGCGCCGTCGACGAGAACGACACCGGGGCCGTCTTCAACCGCGCGCAGCGCACGGAGCAGCTCGACGAGTGGCTGGGCGTTCGCAACACCTTCACCTCGACCAACACCACGCTCACCGTGCGCGGCCACTTCGGCTTCTTCAAGGACCAGTTCCAGCTCGATCAGCGCAACTCGCGAAAGCTCGACGACTACACGCAGACCATCACGCGTCTCTTCGAGGGCTACGCGCAGGTCGATCAGAAGCTCGGCAACCACCTCGTCAGCGGCGGGCTCGAGGTGCTCTCCGAGAACCTGTCGAGCTCGCGCCTGGTGTCGAACTACGTGCAGCGCGGCCGCATCGGCTTCTTCGTGCAGGACTCGTGGCAGATCGCGGCGACCGACACCGTGAAGCTGGCGCTCGAGCCCGGCGTGCGCGGCGACATCGACAGCCAGTTCGGCGCCGCGCCGTCTCCGCGCCTCGCGTTCAAGATCGACGCGGGCCCCTCGCTCACCTTCCGCGCCGCGTGGGGCCTCGGCTTCCGCCCGCCCTCGTTCAACGAGCTCTTCCTGCGCTTCTGCAACACGGGCATCGGCTACTGCGTCGACGGCAACCCCGGCCTCATTCCCGAGCGCTCTGGCACCGTGAACGTCGCCGTCGACTATCGCCTGCCGCTCGAGGGGTGGACGGTGTCGGCCAGCGCCTGGCACACGAGCCTCTCGAACCTCATCAACATCACCGCCAACGGCACGCCCAACCCCGACAACCCGACGATCTTCTCGTAC